>JAKBHQ010000081.1 GCA_021836665.1 Thermoplasmata archaeon | reverse complement strand
TGAGCTTCTATCGACTTTTTGATCCAAGATTTTGCATACTCGAGGCCTGCAGCGATGACATCCTCGGTTGCGAATGGGGCTCCCCCAGTGTAAGTCGCCCAGGCGGATTCCGTACCGCCCGCTTCGACCATCAAAATAGCCACGTCGCTCTGGTCGGCGGTGAGTCGGCCCGCTACCACAAGCTCAAAAGTAGACCTGTCTCCCTCTTGGTAGGTTGGGTGAGCTAACCAATTCCCCTCCTCGGTCCAGGCAATGCGGACTGCACCAACTGGTCCTTCGAAAGGAATCCCCGATATTAAAAGTGCGCACGAAGCGGCATTGATAGCTATTACGTCATGGGGGTTCTCTAGGTCTGCCCCAAGTATCGTCCCGACCACGTGTACGTCATTCCTGAAACCACCAGGGAAACAGGGGCGTAGTGGCCTGTCGATCAACCGGCTTGTAAGTATTGCCTGATCGGTAGCGCGGCCTTCCCGGCGAAAGAATGATCCCGGGATCTTTCCAGCTGCGTACATCCGCTCTTCAATATCAACCGTAAGTGGGAAAAAATCTATGCCTTCCCTGACAGACTTAGAGGCCGTAGCGGTAACGAGTACCACCGTATCGCCTATCCGGGCGACGACGGCGCCGTCTGCTTGCATTGCAAACTTTCCGGTTTCAAAACTTAGAACTTTGGAACTGCCCTCTACGGGGCTAGAAACGGAGTATGTCTCCGACATGTCTCTCCTGTCATTGGGGGCATCTCTGCCCCGCTCTTTTAACGGTCCTGACGCCCATTGCGCTTTGGAGTCCGTCTATATGGGAGCCGACCTGAAACAGTTTCCAGTGGTCAACACCTTAAAAACAAAGGGTGCTCACCACTGGCAGCTGATCCAAGCCGGAATATTGAATATGTCGGGGGAGTACTTTGACCGCCCCCGACTCTGTTGTTATCTCCTGATGCCTAACCTGGTAATCAGGTTACGATAGCGCTCAACATCCTTGCGCTTGAGGTAGTCGAGCAATCTGCGGCGATGACCGATCATCATCATCAGTCCACGCCTGGTGTGATGATCCCCCTTGTGAACCTTCAGATGCTCGGTAAGCCTATTAATTCTTTCGCTGATGATGGCAACCTGCACCTCAGGAGATCCGGTATCGGACTCGTGAAGCTTGTAGGCACCTATCGTCTCTGCCTTTTCAACCATGCGTCGTTCAACCTCGGCGCTTATAATGCCTGAGCCACTTTGGCCCAATGCTAACTTTCCACTAACCCGATCAGCCTAGACGATCGGTGCACCTATTCAGCTCAGTGCCTCACGAATAGCCAAAACGTCGAGTTCAATCTGGGCTGTCAAGGCTTGAGAATCCGAAAAGGTGGCCTGGGGTCTGATAAAGCTCTTGAAAGTTACCTCGACTGCTTGCGAATAGAGGTCGCCCGAAAAGTCCAATAGATAGCTCTCGATAAGCCTAGGACCGCCAGTCGGATAGAAGGTGGGACGAGTTCCCACGCTTATAGCGGCCTTGACACTCTCCCGGTGGGGCAAAATCCGCAAGTGCCCCGCATAGATGCCATCGGCCGGAATTGCCATCTGCCCCGGTGGCTCTACGTTTGCGGTAGGAAACCCCAGGGACCCCCCGCCCCTTCTATCGCCGAAGGTAACCATACCTCTGATGCAATGATCCCTGCCGAGAAGCACTGACGCTTGATGGACGTCTCCTTCTGCGATTAGCGACCGAATTAGCGTGGAGGAGATTGGGACGCCGCTCAGAGCGGGAGTGATTGAATTCACCGAGCCCACTTTGACTAGCTCAATCCCATGGACAACGAATCCCCGCTCGCTACCGCGCTCGGTCAAAAACTCAACTGTTCCCTCGCGATTGTGGCCGAAATGAAAGTCTGATCCGACCAAAACCGCCTTAGCCCCGAGTGCTGCTACTAAAACCTGATCGACAAAGTCTCCCGCTGACTCGGTGGCTCTGACTGCATCAAACTCGATCAGGTAGACATAATCAATGCCGAGACCCTCGAGGAGTTCAAGCCGACTCTCAAGGTCTGTGATCAGCTTTGGAGCCGAGGTCGGCCGAACTACGGTTGCAGGGTGCCGGTCGAAGGTAACGACGACGCTCGGTACTGAATGGGTCTTTGCGAGATTCTTCAGGTTCTCCATAATCGCTCGATGGCCGAGGTGAATGCCGTCATAAGCGCCTATGGTAACTACTGAGCCGCCGAGAGCGATACCCTCTGTACGATCATAAATTACTTCCATGGTTGATTGAGGCTAGTCGAGTAAGGCCTCCCAAAATGTGGCAGCGCTCCATTTACCATCTAAAACCAAACTCGATACCGTTAAAACCAAACTCAGAGCCAACCAAGTTTTTTTAACTTTACGCACTTCCATCGTGACTATTTGTCGAAATGGTCGCGCCCAACTTGCCTAATTTGCCATAAGTCGCAGATCTTCCGGTTCTAATTGCGCTAACAGCAAACCAGCACGACAAGGTCGTCACTCTAAAGAATCAGTGGCGAGCGCCGCCTTAGGCTAGCGGAAACATCGATTCAGGTTTAAGCCATCCATCAAGCATTCTTACGAAGCCGACAAGAGGAGGATCATGCCCATCCAGTGTGGCGCCGGCGGCCTCGGGTTCTAAAAAGACCGCAATCCGATCGTCTGATGGGGACACGAGTCCTGTTAGATCTCCGGCAGGAATCCGTCTACCCATAAAGAGATCATCTGCTACAACTTTTGAAACAAAGATTCTTTGGA
>JAKBHQ010000406.1 GCA_021836665.1 Thermoplasmata archaeon | reverse complement strand
TCGCCAAGAACCCAATATATTTTGATCCAAAGGAGATTTGCGAACTGGCCATAAGCGGCGGATGCTCCGCTGTAGCGACGACTTTAGGGGGATTAGGCATCGTTGCTAGACGATATGCACACAAGATCCCTTTTATCGTCAAAATTAATCACAACGAACTTTTGACTTTTCCGAATCGCTTTGACCAGGTCATGTTTGCCGCAGTTCGACAAGCCGCTGATCTTGGTGCTGTAGGTGTTGGAGCGACGATCTATTTTGGATCCGAAGAGAGCACGAGGCAGATAGTCGAAGTGTCCCAAGCATTTGCCGAAGCACACAGGTTGGGCATGTTTACCGTTCTTTGGTGTTACCTGAGAAACCCTGCGTTTAAGACCGCTGAAGAAGATCTTCATACCTCTGCCGACCTGACGGGCCAGGCAAATCACCTAGGAGCTACCGTTCAGGCGGATATTGTCAAACAGAAGCTCCCGACTACAAATGGGGGATTCGTCAAGATGGCTTATTCGAAAACTGATCCCTTGGTGTATGAGAAGTTGACCTCCGATCACCCCATTGACCTGACTAGGTGGCAGGTGCTCAATTCATATGCTGGGAGAATTGGCCTGATCAATTCCGGCGGCGAGTCCAAAGGTGCTTCGGATTTGCAAGATGCAGTTACTACCGCCGTAGTTAACAAGAGGGCCGGCGGAATGGGCCTTATTGTTGGTCGCAAGGCTTTTCAGCGTCCAATGAGTGACGGTATAGAGCTGCTGAATGCGATACAAGATGTGTATTTGGACCAGTCAATTACTGTCGCCTAAAGGCCTAGACTCTGATTTTTAGCTAGCCGATAGTTTCCCCAAGCAGCAGGCCGGGGAGGGCTTTGGGGTAGAAGCGGGTTGTTTTGGCGGGCAGAAGTCGCTGAGCTAAACTTCTTGAAATGACTGTTTCGATGCTGATCGGGCGTGGAAGGAGTTCAAATATCTCATCCTTTGCATGCTTTGCTGGGTTCAGTCCAAAGAAGTCCTCATCGGAGCGAAAACTAGTGGGTTCAAACGGGAACGGGATCTCGCTTTCAAACAGTTCAGCGTCTGACAGTTCTGGATCTAATAACTTCTTCGAAAAGATGCCGCCCGGAGTGTAAAGGTTCTGTCCTATTCTGACCAGTGGCCGGTCGGTTCTCATTGTCTCAGCTTGGCTGGAATCTGCTAATAGGGCAAGACCGAATTTAGAGCGAAGTTCGGTTTCGAAGATTGGACGAGGCTCAGAAGGTCGATAGCTTCGAGCCCAAGTTGCTAGGGTGGGACCCTCTTCAAAAGACGGTGTAATCATGCACATAAGCCGCGATCCAATATGCGCTCCCGGCGAACTGGCGGCTCTTAGACGATGGTGACCGTCTGCCACTATTAAAGTTAATGATCTCGCTGCCTCTTGGAACTCTCTTAGCAAGGCGGGTTGTCTCAGGAGCCAGACCCTGTGATGCACTCCGTAAGAGTCGGTAACCCTTGACACCAGATCTCCCTCTGAAATGCTAATTAGCTGAGAGATGGCTTGTGTCTTGTCCAGCAGCCATACTGGATTCTTGGGTCGCTTGCTTGGAATTCGGTCGGAGCGATAAGCCGAGGTTGTGTTCTCGTGGGGTAAGAGTGTTACCTCGGGCCACCCTTTGACGGGTAAAGAGACGGGCAGAGTCTGCGATTGTGATGATTCCGGAGACACAGAGCCTGACCCGGTGAGTTCCAGGATGCCGACTACCCCCCTCATCCTCTTGCGCTCGCCGCTTTGGGTGGTTTGGACCGTTTGGTAGATATAAAGACCTGCTTCATCGTCTAGCGTTATCTGATCAAGAAGCGGTTCGATTGGTGGCTTCTCGATCGTCGAAGGGCTTGCTTCGAAGGGGTCATATCTATACGAGGCGAATGGGAGCAGACGGTGCATCCTTCCATGAATAGTGGCTTGAAGAGCAAAGATGTGCACTTTTTGTCTCGAAGGTGCCATTTTGCCAAGAAAGGAAGAATTTGTGAATGAGAATTCCACCTGGGTCCTCGACTTGGACGGAGTCATTTGGCTCGGAGATGAGGCGATACCAGGATCAAGGGAAGCAATTTCAATCCTCAGGGATAACGGCAGAGGTGTGCTTCTGGTCACAAACAATTCTCGTCCTACGGTAATTGAGTACTTGGATAAGCTGTCTCGATTTGGCATTGATGTTTCAACCGACGAACTTATTTCATCCTCGATAGCTTGCGCCTCACTGATAGTACCCGGGGAGCGGGTATACGTCATTGGTGGTGACGGTCTGAAAGAAGCCATTAGATCCTCAGGTGGAGTGATAGTGGAAGATCACCAGGCGGATGTGGTGGCAGTGGGCTGGTCAAAGGAGTTTAATTACGAGATGATGTCGGTTGCCCTAAAAGCTATTCTTGATGGTGCTCGATTTCTGGCGACTAATGAGGACCCCACCTATCCAACTCCATACGGATTAGTTCCCGGAGCCGGAGCGATAGTGAGGTCGATCGCATATGCATCGAGTTGCGAGCCGACGGTGGCAGGAAAGCCCCACGAGCCTATTGCCAAATTGGTTAGGGAGCACGTGGGTCCTGGCTCTGTTATGGTTGGTGACCGTCACAGCACGGATGGCGTTTTTGCAGGAAATGTTGGCTTGCCATTTTATTTGGTTCTTTCCGGAGTTACAAAGGCAGCTGACCCAAATTGGAAGCCGAGTCCCGCAAGGATAGGCAAGGACCTTTTGGATCTCGTCCGATGTGAAC
>JAKBHQ010000418.1 GCA_021836665.1 Thermoplasmata archaeon | reverse complement strand
AGAGCTCGACGATTGTGATCCACTCCTTCCGGTTTAGAAGCTCAACCTGCATTCTCCCCCAAAATGCCTCCATGGGGGCATTATCGTAGCAATCCCCAATGGTTCCCATCGATCCCATGATCCCCAGACGTGCGATATTTTGCGAGAACGACCAGGAGGTGAACTGGGTTCCGTGGTCTGAATGCAGTATCACAGCTTTGCCCCTTAGTCGCTCTTTTGCTGCCATGTTGACAGCGTCGTTTACCATGTCGGTATCTTGGTGGCGATCGATTGACCACCCTACTGCCACCTTTGTGAAAGCATCCAGCACTACACAGCAGTAGAGCTTGCCTTCTCTGGTTGGATGCTCGGTGATATCGGTAAGTTAAATTTGATTCGGCCTTTGGGCGATAAAGTTACGGTTCAGCGGGTCTTCGCTTGTAGCGCCGTTTGCCAGATTCCTTTTATTAGTCTTTAGCGTCGGAAGTCCGAACAATCCCAGTTCCGTCATAATTCTGCTGACAAGCTTTCGGTTGACCACTAGGCCTTTCTCAATCGCTAGGGCTGCCTGTATACGGCGTCTCCCGTAGGTTCCTCGCGAATTGCTGTGCAACTCACAAATTTTGTCTCCCAGTAGGAGGCGCCTGATGGAAGAGTTAGAAGGAGCACGGAACTTGTTATCAAAGTACGTCGAGCGATTCAGTCCGACAAGGCGGCAGGCTTTTGTTGAGGAGTATCCCAGATCGCAGAGCCCGGCTACGATCTGGTACTTTCTTTTGGGCTTAGTTCTACCTCCGAGTTGAAAAGGTCACAGGCGTCTTTCGTGAGTTTTAGCTCGGCTTCTAACTCTGCAATCCTGGTCCTAGCCTTTTTGAGCTCATCCGACTGGTAGCTCTTTAGTCCATCCTTTACTCCCGAGTCGATCTTGGCCTGTGCCTTCCACCGATAGAGCGTTCCTTCGCAAATACCACACTCTCTACAAAGCACTGCAACCCTCTCGCCCGAGAGCATCCGTCGGCAAAGACTTTCTCGGAGATCGTTTGAGTATGATCGTGACACATTTACCTCCAAGGTAAATCATGTCCATACTCTCATATCAGTGGTCCAGTTTCTGGGGTCCAGATCAGGTGGCTTAGTTTTTTGGGGGCCCGTCAGGTGGACCACGGGACTATTGCAAAAAACGATCGTATTCTTGACAAGAACTACTTAGATTCAAGTAGATAAACGGCAAGGCGCAAGGCTGGAGTAATAGTTGGAAAACGAGAAAACAGACATCACGCGGGTCAACTATGGCACAACTTGCCGGGGTCCCTTAGTAGGGGTAAGGGTCCTAGATCTATCTCGACTCGTCGCCGGAAACATACTGTCTGTGATCCTCGCCGACTTTGGTGCTGATGTTATCAAGGTGGAGGGAATAAAGGGTGACCCTCTACGAGACTGGCTCGACTCTGGACAGCCACTCTATTGGAAGACCTACGGCAGGAACAAACGATCGATCGTCTTGGACCTACACCAGGAAGCCGCTAAGCAGATCCTTTTGAAGATGGTAAAGAACTCAGATGTCCTGATCGAAAACTTCAAGCCAAAGACCCTCGAGAAGATGGGGTTGGCGCCAGAACTGTTGCTAAGCGTGAATCCCAAACTCGTCATCGTCCGAATATCTGGATTCGGACAGGACGGGCCCTATGCCTCGCTCCCCGGTTTCGGCAGCCTGGTTGAAGCGATGAGCGGACTCGCCGACCGGACCGGCTTTGCCGATCGAGAGCCAGTCCTCCCGCCATTTCCCGCTGCGGACATGATCGCCGGGATGCTCGGATCGTCGGCCACCTTGATGGCCCTTCGGGCAGTTGACCACGGTCTGTCAAGTGGTCAAGTGGTCGATCTGTCTCTGTTAGAACCTCTATTTTCGCTCTTGGGACCCGAGGCAATGAGCTACTCACTTACGCACGAAATCAAGGACAGATCCGGGTCAGCCTCAAACACCACCTCACCGAGAAACGTCTATCTTTGCAAAGACGGCGCTTACGTAGCGCTGTCTGCGTCGATGCAATCGATGGCCGAGAGACTCTTCGAGGTGATCGGTAGACCAGAGATGATCAACGACCCGAAGTTCAAGACCAACTCAGATCGCCTAAGGAACAGAGACGAGGTTGACGAAATTGTCGGAGGATGGTTCAAAGAACGGGATCGTTCTGAAGCGCTAGAGTTTATGCGACGAGCCGGAGTAACCGCAGGGCCAGTCTACGACATCAAAGACGTCCTCGAAGACCCACACTTCATTCAACGTGAGATAGTTGTGGAGGTAAATGACCCGGACTTAGGTTGGATCCCTACCCAGAATGTAGTCCCGAAGTTCACCTCTACCCCCGGGGCAATCCGCAGCGCTGCTCCAAGGCTCTCCGAACACGCCGACGATATTCTGGGAGACCTCGGCTTATCCGAAGCAGAGATCTCAGAGCTCAGGGCCCATGGGGTAACGATTTAGCTTGCAAAAAAGGGAACAGAGGGGCTGTTTAAAATCACCTATTTCCACTGACCTTTTAACAGAGGGCTTGAATTATAGGACCATCCCCAGCCAGCTGAAATCTACCTGCTCTAAAGCTCGGCACTATGTGAATCGCGCTAAAGTAGGCGACCTAGAAAATCAGATCATAAAAGCAGCTGCGTCTTGGACAAAGTGGCTAGCAGATTGATTGAGGACTGCATTGCAGTTATCGCAGGTCTGAGATGTTTTTCATCCTCCGGATCGAGAAATTGGCCGCAGTGTTCTAC
>JAKBHQ010000341.1 GCA_021836665.1 Thermoplasmata archaeon | reverse complement strand
CATTTTGAAGTGCGCTTTCAAGGCGAACTGGCCAATTTAAAAATCCCGGGTTGAAGCGTTGTTTTTTCATTGACAGGAAATTTAACTTGTGATCAAATTCGATAATCGCCGAGTTCCAGGTCATCTCCAAGATCGATACAAGAGATATTCGACATATGTCGTACCTCAATGTAACGAACTTTTAGTGCTGGAGTTTTTTTTTGACTAGTTTTTACTTGTGACTTCAAACAATACGACTAATGACGGCGGCGAGTTTCGGATAGAGCACGATTCGATGGGCGATGTTCTGGTACCCAAGTTGGCTAAATGGGGGGCACAGACACAACGGGCGGTCGAGAACTTTCCGATTTCGGGATTACGGATACAGCGAGATCTTATTTGGGCTCTAGCGACGATCAAGGGAGCTGCTGCGCAGGCTAACGCTTCGTTGGGAGTGATAGACCAGGATGTGGCCGATGCCATCACGGAGGCTGCAACCAGGGTCGCATCTGGAGATTTTGACTCCGAGTTCCCGATTGACGTATTCCAAACGGGCTCTGGGACGTCATCGAATATGAACGCTAACGAGGTAATCGCAAATTTGGCGAGTGAGTCCCTGTCCAAGGTCATAAAACCTAACGATCATGTGAATGCTTCTCAATCATCCAATGACGTATTTCCTTCATCGATTCACCTAGCCGCTTCTAGGCTGAGCGCAAAACGGCTCATTCCAGCGCTTAACCAGCTAAGCGAAGCACTTTCTGAGCGAGCTTCGGCATTTGCCGAAGTTGTGAAGTCAGGCAGAACTCACCTCATGGATGCGACTCCGGTTACTCTGGGCCAGGAATTCTCCGGCTACTCGGCGGCAATTAGCTACGGGGTCGAACGGGTCAGCTCGGTCCTAGGACGGGTGGGGGAGCTTCCACTTGGAGGAACTGCGGTTGGTACGGGGCTGAACTGCCCTCCCGGATTCGCACAAGGGGTCATTGCCAAAATAGCCAAGGACACCGGATTGAATTTAACTGAGGCGAGGAACCACTTCGAGGCCCAAGGTGCCCGTGACGCCCTTGTGGAGCTATCTGGGGTTGTTCGGGTTATTGCGGTTTCGCTATATAAGTTAGCGAATGACCTGAGGCTGATGTCCTCTGGACCACGCTGCGGACTTGGCGAGATACATTTGCCCGACCTTCAGCCCGGCTCGTCGATTATGCCAGGAAAGGTCAATCCGGTCGTGCCTGAGGCGGTTTGTCAGGTCGTCGCACAGGTGATTGGTTGCGACGCGGCGGTGGCCTTTGGTGGAGCCGCTGGCAATTTGGAGCTCAATGTAATGCTTCCGGTTATAGCGAGGAACTTACTCGAGGAGATTGAACTCGTAGCCTCAGTATCGGTGGCCCTTGCGGATAAGTGTATTAGCGGAATCGAGGCCGATGTCGAGAGGTGTAGAACCTACGCGCTCTCCTCTCCCTCGGTCGGCACTTCTTTGAACCCTTATATCGGTTATGAAGCTGCGGCCAAGGTCATCAAAAAGTCACTCGCAACGAATAAGGACCTCCGCAGCGTCGTGTTGGAGGAAGGTCTTATGTCTGAGCACGATGTCGACAAGGCGCTCGACGTTATGGCGATGACCAGGGGCGGAATCATCAAGTAGGAAATCCGGCTTCTCCTGGGCTGTCGGTGGAAAATATTTCACCGACAGCCCATTTTTGTCGAAAGACTTACTTCTCGTCAAACCAGTTACCCGATGTCAGGTGCGACTAGACACCCCGGGTTGTCATAAAGATTCAAATCCCAAGCGAACCGCCTTGCTCAAAATTCCACGAATTTAGGCGAGGGTCTACGAGTCATATCTACTTTTAAAAAACTTGGACGAGATTGAGCCTGAGTTCGCAATTTTTCGGTGCTGAGGAAGATTGCCTTGGCAGAACTTTTCTTGCGAGATATGATTTCGCCATGAACCCGATCGAAGCTCTGAGATGGTTGTCAGAAGACGATTGGCTATCTCCGAAGGAGTTAGTTCTGGGTGAGCTGGAACTACTCTTGGGACTGTGCCGTGATCGTGCCGCAATGGTCGCTGCAGTCAAGCGATTACTGCAGGTGCGGTCTGAAATTGTTGAGCTCTGGGTGGTTGCAAATTCGATCTTGGGATCGATGGACCTAAATGGTGAGATAGGTGAGATTTACGGCTTGTTTGCCGCGCACATTGAATGCTGTGACCTCCATGATGTCGCAGCGAGTTCCATCGACTACAGGAGATATTCGTCCTACTCGCCATTGGCGATTTTGCCATCTGAGGCTGTTATCCCAGGTGAAGATCTTAATCTTTTCTCAAGTGCGGAGATTCACAGTTGCTCTTGGAAGGGCCTTAGCGACCGGATCGGCAAGAGGTACCTGTGGGAGAACCGGTCTTCGCCTCTTCACTCTGTATCTGTCGGTATACCCGTAGATGGAGTTTTGAAGCTGGACGGTATACCGCAAAGAATTCCGCTATATTTCGGTGAGGACACCGAAGAGCTGCTGGCGCCGTTCCCTGTTCGCCTCGGAGCAAGCGGACAGACCCAAATGCGCAGGGGCATCTGGCGCTAAGAGTCCTTGATTAACTAGCCTCAAGCACAGATGGGTGGAGTTTTTCATTCGTTTTGAGGGCCTTTAGCCGGCCACTGTTTAACAAAGTGCTGATAGTTTTAGCTCCTATGGGTGAGATGATCGAATATACCAGCAACGGGACGCTCGAGTATGGCTATGTGGCGGACCCGATTTCGGGCGAAGGGCCAGCTTTAG
>JAKBHQ010000107.1 GCA_021836665.1 Thermoplasmata archaeon | reverse complement strand
GGGACTTTATAACGTCAAGCCTTGCGGTTTCGCTCGTTGTCTTGCTATCCATTGCCCATTGCCCTATTCGTTGCCTTAGCTCTTGCTCGTTTAGGGCTCCAGAGACGACACTTGCCAAATTCTTCTGCCAAGTTGTGGTATCAAAGTCCACGACAATCTCTCGAGCCGTGCTGCCGGAATTCTGGTAGTCGTCAAAGGTTTGCAACAGCGATTCGGTCTGCAGGAGAAGACTCCCAGCTATCGATCCCGCCGACGTGCCAACGACGAGATCGGCATTTTTGAGAAACACTCCAGAAGCTTCCACTCCCCAAAGAAAGCCAACTTCCCAACCAATGCCAAATAAGCCACCTCCACCCAGGATCAGTGCTCTGGTCATATTCGGGCCCCCTTGCAATAGTGGCTTTTACATACCAATCTTACGGCTCGGTGAACTGATCGCAATAATTGTCCGGGTTTGCAACTTCAGGTCGCAGCTCCTATATCGACTGATGGTGGACAACCTAACTATGGAGATATTCCTTCTTGTGGCTGGCTGATTGATCATAGTTATTTCACTCTACGGTGGAACTTTGGAGGACGGCAGGTTGGTTGTATGGGCTCTAAGACTGGGCTCAAAAGGGATATTTAGAGATAAATGGCATAAAGAGTCTTTTGAATGGTTTCATTGGACAGGCAGTGTGCTGATTGATTTAAGCTTTTCGAAGCAATTGATAGTCTTTTACTAATTGAGTCCTCACGGTCCTTTCTTGGATCTTTAGCTTATTGGTTGGAATATGCGTTGGAGTTTTGGTGTGGTTAAGCGAGAGTTAGCAGCTGATTTTGAGGATATACCTCGATGAATGCGGGCAGTTTAAATCGATGCTCGTCAACGGAATGAGCATTGAGCAGAGCTCACCTGTTTATCTCGTGCATAAAGTGTTTGTGAATCTCGCGATTATCGTCCTGAGGGGATGTTGCTTCTGTGCTAGCGGTTGCTTACGAGGGCTGGGTTGGGTAATGTCGGCCCATGTGTGGCTGAAGAATTCTGGGCTCTTTTGGATTAGCAAATGAATTAGGAGATTCGGCCTAATGACCGACCGCTGTGCTGAAACGGATTAGATCTGCCTAGGATTCAACATGTGAAGCTGGTTTTTATAAGACATGCAAAGGCTGGGTCGAGCGATCATTTTGATGGTGAAGACTTTTATCGCCCTCTTAGTAAACCCGGTGGTCGACAGGCCCTAGACATTGCAGACCTGGCTGAGTTGAAAGGAACTGATTCAATCGTATCTAGTCCCTTCATACGGTGTATCCAGACCGTTGAACCACTTTCGGAGAAGCTGGGGATCCCAATAGATACCGATCCAATACTGGGCGATGCAACCACATCAGGTAATTTAGAGATTTGGCTGAGCCAGGCGGCGTCAGACGTTTCTCAATGCAAAGTTGTCTGCTCACATGGTGACGTTATTCCGACACTTGTTAGTCTTCTATTCGATAGGCTTCCCGGAATTGAATACCCTGCCCTTTGCTCCAAAGGCTCGCAATGGTATTTCGATATGGGAGCTGGTGCTATTTTTGCCGCAAAATACCGAGAGTTGGATGGATATTCTTGGGACGCTGACTTTTAATGTCTAAAGACGTTGTCTACATTGTCCGATAGATCTATTGGGTTCTAGTGATGACGGTTGTGCTGTTTTACGGTGGAACATTGCCTTGGCGGAGAGCGGCGAGAGTCGCCGGTTAGGTGAACCGTCCTGAAGTGGTGGGATCAGCTGGTGGCGGAGCATTCGCAAGGAAAAAGCTCGGAAGATCGCGTGGGCTCGGTCGCGCAATCGCGGGCTGCCATTGGCCGCCTACGGGAGACAGTATCTACTCTTGCGCAGCAGGCGAAGGATGAGCTGCACCTCACTGGGATTGTTGTCTACGTACTAGATAATGATCTTGGTTATTTCAGACCCTTGGGTCTGTTTGGATCTAATGGCGAGGATATTGACGGCGAGGACGATCAGCTCTATTCGATCTTGCGGCAGTCTGAACTTTCTTCTATGATCGGTGACTCTAGCGCTACCCTGGTTCCATTTTGTGAGGTCCCCGAAAGCTTGGACCTTGCAACGAAAGCCCTTCCTTTCTCGGATGAGTACCTGATATTTGCCTTGAAGACTGACGAACTCGATTTGGGATTCGGTTTTGCTGGAGTCGATCCAGCCTTTTTTGCACCGGGGACCGATGGCACTGGTGCTCTAGTTTGGTTCATTAGTAGATTTGCACGAAATATCTCAGCATTACTCGAGCTTTCCGATTCAAAGCGATCGGAATCAATCCTTGAGCTTTCCGACGCTGTCGGATTATCCCTTATCTCAGACATCGAGTCCAAAGAGGTGCTGGAACGGGTCGTAAGAGGAGCACAGAGGGTTTTTAGGGCGAGCGAGGTGTTATACTTCAGCCGGGCTAATGGACCATTGACGCTAGATCCGGCTTCGTCCGATTCAAGTTTTCGCATAAAGAAGTGCGCTGAGACGAGCAAGAAGTTTTGTGGTTACGTCGCTGAGACCAAAAAATCGCTCTTGGTTGGGGATTTAAACAATCTGGAACTTTTTGATATTGACGGAATTCGAGTCGACCTTGAATTTGATCCTCTATCGGACGTGCAGATCCGGTCGGCCATGGCTTCACCAATAATCGGAGAGCGTGGAAAGGTTACAGGAGTTCTTTGCGTCGTACATCCCAAAGCCGGGATGTTTAGGCGGAGCGACTTAAAGGTATTTGAAGGTATTTGTAAC
>JAKBHQ010000480.1 GCA_021836665.1 Thermoplasmata archaeon | reverse complement strand
AAAGTACCAGCCTGACCAAAAAAGGCCCCTGGGTCATCAGGTGGATGGAAATGACCGCTCATGGCCTGCCCCGATACTTGGATGAGTTGGCGATAGAAACCTACTGTTCAGGTTTGGGGAGGGCTTGGGCCGAAAGGTCAACCGTTATAAAATCCAGGTCCGCCTCGGTCAGGGCGACTGCTAACTGGGTTCTGCTCGATGATCTTGGAAGGTCCCCAATTCGGCTTTCCGAAGAGTTTCTATCTGTTTACGGTCCGTCGGCGAATGGTAGGACATCGAGCCCGAGACTCCGCCTTCTACATCGTCTGAGTGATTCCAAGCCTTCAGAAAAGCTTGTAATCCCCTTGCGCTTTTGCGATCTTGACATCATGGGTCATATGAATAACGCTGTCCACCTAGCCTTAGTAGAAGAGTCGCTCTATCAGCTCGATCTGAAACTCCTCGATGAATTTAGCTATCGGATAGAGTTCCTAGCTGAAATCGAGCCGAAAGCACCTGTTGTCATTGAGCTTCGGGACTCTGATAGTTCCACCCTGTTAGCACTTGTCCAAAATGAAGCTACAAAATCAATAATTGAACTATCTCAGGTGATCCAGTAGGACCTCATTCCGAGCCAGCTGGACGTCCGCAAGTCTCGGCCCTTCCCCGGATCCCGGCACTTCAAGAACAACATTCGCATTCCTAAAGACGTCTTGGCTCATCAAGTTTCGTAGTCCAGTCAATCCGATGAGTCCCTCACCGAGGTTCGCATGCCTATCGGTTCCTTTTCCAAGGGGGACCTTTGAGTCGTTGAGATGGACAACTTCGGGACTTCCAATCGTTCTGACGATATCCTTGGCCAAATCTCCAGCAAGACTTGGAGAAGAAAAGTCGTATCCTGCTGCAAAAAGGTGCTGTGAATCCATACACACGCCAATCGCAGCCCTTTTGCCTACTTCTTGCATCAACCAGGCCAACTCTTGTAAAGTAGCTCCGATGGTACCACCGGCTCCAGCTGTATTTTCCAACAGGAGTTTCGCTTCACCTGCACCAGCCTCAGCGGCGGTAGAAATGGAATCGATCAACTCGCCAGCTAACCTTTCCAGCCCCTCACCCCTATGACTTCCAGTGTGCAACACTACGTATGGAATTCCAGCCAACCTAGCCGAGCGCATTGTGGCGAGGAGCAGGTCAACAGATTTTCCTCGAATCTCCTCGTCTGGAGAGGCAAGGTTAATGAGATAAGAAGCATGTACTACTGCCAGGGTCCCGCTGGCTTCCATTTCGGCTCGAAATGCCATGGTTTCAGCAGCGGACGGTGCCCTAAATGCCCATGACCTTGGACTCGATATAAAAAACTGGACAACATCCGCACCAATATCTGATCCACGCTGAAGAGATTTTGCCAATCCCCCAGCGGACGACACATGACCGCCAACTCTCAACTTGCCTCCCCATCAGCGCACTCCATCATGAACCTACTCCCTCAACCGTCGATCATGCGAGACTCGACCACTAAAAGGGTAAACTGGACATCGACCTCAACACTATCGATCGACTTTTTCCAAAAGTAGTAAATTGGCGTAGAGATCAAAAGTAGGGCTTCCAGTTCTACGGCAATAACAGCAAACAACCAATTAGGCACTAGTCTCATTTGGGCGGTAACTCTGATTTCACATAGAAATGTAAGAGTTCCGCCATTCTCAGGGAAAAGAGCCAACAGAGGCCGGACAAGAGTAGGTCATGTCGTCAAAGATTGAAGTCGAGCTGACTAGCGATCGACAGGATGGAACCTGGACTTGGCGCGCAGCAGGCGCCAAGGCACCAAAGGGAACGTTAAGTACAGCTTTGCTCTATCAAGGGGCAAAGATAGGGGACATCGTAAAGGCTGAAGTTGTTTTCGCAATGGATGGCATAGAGGTTGAAGCGGTTTATCCGCCTAAATCGAAGGCCCAGCCGGAAAATATTATCACCGTTATTTCAAAAGAACCCAGAGAGCTAATCACCTCTAACGTATCAAAACGTAGAGGAAACGAACGTCGTGGTGACGATGCGAGGCGCCCGCCAAGAGGTGAAGGGCAACGAGACGACCGCAGGGATAGAAGGCCAAGAACCGAGGTCAAGGATTCTGGCGGCACTTCCGAAAGAAACGCGACATCTGCGGCAGGCGAGCGCCAAAGATCTGAAAGGCCACGTGGAGATAGAAGGCCGCCTCAGGATCGCGGTCCACGGCAAGAGCGACCGTCAGGTAATTCAGCTTCGCAAACTGCTCCAGATCAGCGCTCTACGCGTACAGCCAGGTCCCAGGCGGACAGGCCGTCAAGACAACTTGCCGATAGGTCCGCAAAGTTACAAGTTGGAAATCGGCATCGAATTGCACTGATCAATTCTCTCCCTGAAGAGCACCGAATTATTGCGGAGCAGCTTTCAAAAGGTGGACTTTCGGCGGTAAGAAGCGCGTTAGCAGCCGCCAATGATAAGGCGAGAAGCGATGGGAAACCTGAGGCCCAGGAAGGCCCAGTCCTAAAAATTGCAGAACAGCTTGATCCCCAAATGAAACTGGCCTACTGGTTCGACCGTGCAGACGCAATCAATAAAGATGTCTCAAAGGTTTCACTACGCGACATTCGATCAGTCGTTGCCGCAGCCGAACCACTTTCGAAAGACGATCGAGTTCGGGAACAGGCGGAAGCGCTGAAGGCCCTTTGGAAGGAGATGTCCGAAAAGACCGTCACCGACTGGTTGAAATCCATTTCAGATTCTCTCGACGAGAATCGGCTGATTCGGGCCCTTAGACTCGCCTCCCGCCCACCAGAGCCCACGGCAAAGTTTCCGGCGGACCTTGCATCGAGATTGGTTGAATCAACCAACGCAGCGATGGCCGCGGATACTCCGCCTGAAAGATGGCTCTCCGTTATGGATGCGCTTTCCGAATCGCCAATCCGCAGACAGGTAAAGCCGATAGCGCTGCCCGATGGTGCCACGCCAGAACAACTCGACATCGTAAAACAGGCCAGTAGCAGGATCCCAGCACTTACGGAGATGCTGGGTATATCTATGCCTCCACCTCCTCGGCCGCGACCAGCAAGGCCTGGATCGCCTAAAGTTGGCCAGGCAAAGGGCAGGTCAAATATCTCTCCCGTTACTGAGGCTCCCGTTACTGAGGCTCCCGTTACTGAGGCTCCCGTTACTGAGGCTCCCGTTACTGAGGCTCCCGTTACTGAGGCTCCGTAGTACGCGATCATCTTGATCGAGAAGCGGCCGCCGAAGTCGGTAAAATGCCCGTCCGTAACCTCATTTAGATATGATTCATCTAAGGAGACCGCTCCGATCCCTCGCTGGGATTATTAATTGATTCGAGGGGCCGGAGTGGCCCCTCGAATCGTATTTTATGGCACAACTGCCACCCAGCTATGGATAGGAGCTACAAACACCTTCTAGTTTGCTTGTAGTCATCGATTGGCATCAGCACTTCGGGCATAGATTTCCACGGTACCCGAAAACCGCTTACGCCGAGCAAAAACATTGGAAGGCGAGTAAAAGCCCTGGCACCTGGGAGACTAAGCAAAACTTCGGTATAGGTACTTTCAAGCAGTTACACCACTTTTCGAAGCAATTCCAGGCTGAGAATTAGGCGCAGAATTACCTTGACCCTTACTTCCTGGTCCGGATTGAAAAGCGACAACCCTAGTCAAGACGTTATTCTTCTCAATTAACCGGGCATGAAGTTTGATTCCTGCGCCAAAGTCGGTCTGCATTTGTTGTAGGGAAAGCTTCCCAAACTTAGTGCTCTGGCTGATACTTTCCGTAATACTAACGCCAGCTGGACCCGCGATAGTAATGGAAGTAGGCGAAAGCCCAGTCACCAACCCCCTGTCAAAGGAAAACGTAATCGTCTTTCCAGAATGACTTGTCCTGGCCACCGTCACCTCTTGACCTCGCATTAGCCAGGGTAACCAGCCCTTGCCGGCACCTTTTACCGTCGTAGTTGCACGATTTAGAGCTACCGGCGCTACGATGCTGGTCGGATCGGTTGACGACACATTCGACATAGCAGGTGACAATCCCAAAGCGGCTAAGCCGCCCACCATGGCAACTCCACCTACGGCAAAGCTTAAGCGTTTTTTAGTGATAAAAGTTGCAAATTTCATATCATCAGTATGGTATGGCTATGTAAGTGAGCTATTACTAAATCATTATGAAAGTGTTAGGTGATTCACAAGTGACGCCAGTCGCAGCGTCTTAAATAACTGCTGCGCTTCAAATTCAGCTCCATTGCCGCCCGACTTGGAATGATAAACAAGGCTAAGGTCATATCAAGGCAAGGATAAAGGGGAGTCAGTGGAAGAAGTTCTTAGGGCGGAAACTATTGATCATGTGCTGATCATCACCATCGATAGACCCGAAGCTAGAAACGCTATTAACCCAAAGGTAGCACAGGAGATTGAAGGTCAGCTTGATCGACTGGAACTGGATCAAAATCTATGGATCGGAATACTCACTGGTTCCCCGCCAGTCTTCTCTGCCGGGGCCGATTTAAAGGAAATTGCCGCAGGAAATGGCGACAAGCTGTCCACTACAAAGGGAGGATTTGCCGGAATTGCCAGAAGGCAACGGAGAAAGCCCCTTATCGCCGCGGTGGAGGGTCCCGCACTAGCAGGAGGCTGCGAAATAGTCCTTGCCTGCGACCTGATCGTGGCCAGCAACCAAGCCACCTTCGGATTACCAGAAGTAAAACGATCGTTGGTAGCGGGGGCAGGCGGACTCTTTCGACTCTTTGACCGACTTCCAGCGAGTATCGCTACCGAAATGGTTCTGACTGGAAATCCGATCACCGCAGCCATGGCAACCCAACACGGGATGATAAATCGACTTTGCCAAGATGGAACTGCCCTAGAAACCGCTCTCGGCCTTGCTAGGCAAATCTGCGAAAATGCACCGCTTTCCGTTTGGGAATCGCTTGGAGTAATGCAGTTCGCTCAGAGACACCGCGACTCAGAACTCTTCAAAGCATCCAGCGATGCCCTGATGAACGTAATGAATTCCGACGACTTAAACGAAGGTCTCCAAGCGTTCATAGAAAAACGTCCCCCCAAATGGGTCGGGAAGTGACCGACAAATGACATCGATCGGCATTGGGGCTGAATCTTGACATACCATGACGGCCGACCCTTGAACAAGGGGAAATAGACCCACGCGTATGCCAATGGAATCAACGTAGGTCGATGGAGTGATACTTCTTCAGCGTTAATTCAACTCGTGCTGGCGGGTCAGGCCGTCTTGGCTGGTGGGAAGAGATTAATTTCACGAAGCAGACCAACTACACCGTCCGCCAGATCCAAACCACCCACCATTGTTATTTCGAACCATCGGGCATCCTTAGCGTCATCACCGGCAACAGGTAAGTTCCCCGAAAGATCCGGGTTGACGAGTTCCACATAGTAATCAATGATCAAGTATCTGCTTTCCTCATTGTGAACTTCAACCCAGCCCGCAGGTGTAGTCGCCCTTGCTAATACACCTGTCTCTTCAAGGAGTTCGCGTTCTACCGCTTCTTGCAGGGTCTCCCCTGGTTCCAGTTTGCCTCCTGGTGGTGCCCACTTGCCTATCCCGATGCCCCTGCCCCGCTGCACCAAAAGGATTTTTCCATCACAAACGACAATCGCCGCAACCGCTATTTTGAGGTCCATTGGTCCCCTACCCGCTCCGGCTGTCGAAACCAGCCAGCGATAGTTTCAGCACCAGCAGCCTGGCTTTAAAACCAAGCCCCTCGAGCAGATTCTTCACTTCACGTGCGCCAGGCAGGGCAAGCGCATCGAGACTCTTTAAACCCCGGGAAAAAGCCAACTTGACAACCGCCTCAAGCAATGCCTCGCCAACACCTATTCGCCTAGCTCCTGGTTCCACATAGATTTGATCCACTGTTCCAGTATCGTTAGGTCCAAAAACCACCGAACAGTAGCCAACTATACACCCATCGATTTCGCCGACTACCAAAACCGTGCTTTCTTCGACTTCAGATGCAGCGCCAACGGTTCGCACAAGCTCCTCGCCTCCTCGGAGGTTCGACACCTCGGACAGGAAATGCATCTGTAAATCTTTGACCGCGGGTTTGTCCTCCGAAACTTGGCGTCTCACGACCAAATGGGGGAACTCACTTGAAGTCACTATTAAACCCAGACAAAACCTTCAAGAGTCAGAAGCCTCCATGCCCGCAAAGTCAAGCCACCCGAAGACAACTCTAAAATTACGGACTTCTATCCACCCATCAATACTCACCGAAACAGCATACGGCATTGACCCGCAAAGTTGAATAAACGGAGGATAGCAGCTAATCGCCTTGTTGCGCAATGCGATTTTCACGAATCTCAGAAAGGCGATTCAGGATAGTTCTTCGTCTCCTGCCAGCTAGTTCGTATCCCTCAACTTCGGCGAGCTCCTCTTCGCCGAGAAGTTCGAGGTGTCGTATTACCTGAGCAGCAGTCAATTGATCGTAGTTGGCAATCGTTCCGACCACTCCAGAATTACCTGCCGATTGCGATGGCTTAGCTTCCCCAGCAGTTCTGTCCGCTGCGTTATCTCGGCTTCTATCTTCTTTATTACCGCCTGAAGCTCCTCCAAAGAGCTTCTTCACACCAGAGACTACTTCATCGACCTTCGGTCCATAGCTATGTCTCAGAAAGCCGACGGTGAGCCTACCTACCATCTCCGCCGACTGAATCTTTTCAGCAACTATTCTCTCGCCGTCTTTGGCCGCGGTAGGGACCGCCTTTGCCAAGGCTGACGTTACTCCAACCGAAAAATAGACGACATCCTTGACAAAACTTCTAGGGTCAAAACCTTCGGGACCGTAGGTCGGGCCTTCCTCTTGAGTCATGGAAGAAAACCTAGACGCAATCCCGACAGAATGAGCGCTTTGGATCGGCCAACTGGCTTCTTTTCTTCACAAGAAAGCATGACTGACATACGAATTCATCGGGCTGCCTCGGGAGCACCCTCGTTATCGTTTCTCCTCGATCATCGGCTTCTAGATCGTCATCGTCGTCGTCAATGACTACCAGGCGCTCGCGAAGTATGTCGTCGAGGCTCGCTTCGACTTCGTCTTCATCGATATCGTCAAAATCATCATCATCTTCGTCGGATTCAGCCGAGTCTTCAAGTGCCGATTCGTCATCGTCTGTCTCGAGTTCATCGTCCTCATCGTCTTCTACCTCGTCGTCTACAAGGACGTCATCGATGTCGTCTACGAGATCATCTTCAAGGACATCTACAAAATCTACGTCGTCGTCGAAATCAATATCGTCGTCGAATTCGACTTCCTCTTCCTCGAAATCCTCTTCTGAAATAAAATCTGGCTCCTCGCCAAAACCTTCGGTCTCGTCATCCTCTTCGTCTTCGAATACGTGGTCTTCGGCCAGAGGATCAAGCCCTTTGCCAACTTCCTCGACCTCATCTACTAATTCTTCGCTCTTTTTTTTCCTGGCCATCTCAACCTCTGCACAAACTGTTCGACCGAATACTAACTGCCTCGATCCAAACACCTACATATAATCGCTTCATTCCAACTTATTCTGGTAGAAATAGGCGCTTTTTCTCAGAAATTCGCCTCTCATCTTCCAATCGGCCCAACTTTTCATCATTGTTGTCGACGTATGCCATCGACATCGCAACTCGCGAATGCTTCGCTACCTCGGCTATCAACCGATGCATTTCTCGAGCAATCCTGCGGTAACTGGGATGGCCGGACGGCTGTGATCTGAGTTCGCATACGTGCATCGCTTCTCGTGCCGACATCAGCATCTGATACCTAATTCGGTAAGCCATGCACACCGAATAGCTAGCTACCGCTTTGGGGTAACGAAGGCTCAAGTCTTCATTGGCATCATGGGAGATGTTCATGGCACGACAAAAATCATCGCCAGCGCCTGCTTCATTCACCAAACTTGGAACGTTGTAACCCAAAGAAGTCTCTAGAGTCTGCCAATCTATCGACAAAAGGCGATGGCGCTGCATATCCCTGAAAGATCCGTAGTCTGAAACCACGTCAAAGCCATACTGGGTCGCTTCAAAAGCCCGACCTGGCTTGTGCCGCCTGTTCGCCCTATCGCCAACATAGACAGAAAAGAGTTCGTCTAGCTGGGCAGCGTTAAGCTTTGACACCACTTCTTGTGCTTGTTCCACCGAGAGCCGGCTCTCGGAACAGATTATGTTTCGGGCAACCCTGGCTTCGCCATCGGGATCGAAGCTGTAGAGAGAGACATCGACCGTACTCCCATGCTCTTCTTCCTCTCCAACCAGCTGGTGGACAAACTCCCTCGTGGCGGCCTTAGTCAACGAAAGATAATCGACCCATCGCAGTCCCCTATCAGGCTGGTCCAAGCGAGATATAAAGGCGGGAACTACCTTTTCTAGCTCCGCCTTGGCCATTTCGGCAAAAATCTTGGCTTCACTCAATTCCGACGCCCGCAGGTGCATTATCAATCCCTCAAGCGATTGAGGGGATCCGAATACCCCGACATTGGAAATTACGCTCGCAGGTAGCACGCCCCTCGCTGCGTCAAACGAAGCAGCCTGTGCCGCTCGCACCATATCAGTGTCACTCTTATCCGACAAATTTGCTTCAAGGTATCCGCGTACCTTGGCCGCTGTGATTTCATAGAGACTAAACACCTCATTCATCGCCCTTGAGTAGGTGACGGAATCTTCCGGGCTCAATTCGGGTGGTATGGCAAAGGGGTAGGTGCCGTCAGCTCGCTTCCCAAAGCTAAGGTACCTCGTCGACTGCTCGAGGTAAGACATGAGTCTTGGCCTCTCAATCACCTTCGTCAGTACGTTTGAGACCCCTTCCAAAGCGATGTGAACACCTGCCAACTGCGCAACCGAATCGTCTCCGTAATCCGCTATTACTCGCCGAAACAATTTGTTGGCCCGTTCTCCGCCCACTTCAAGTTGGCTTCGATCACC
This sequence comes from Thermoplasmata archaeon, assembly GCA_021836665.1. Next base: position 4,511 of record JAKBHQ010000480.1, on the reverse strand, counting down.
GAAATTGTCGATCTGATGGTAAAACTCGTCCAAAAACACCCTGCGCATCGAATTCTTTGAACGTGAATATCGACTAAACAGTGCCGCCTTTACGGTCTCGTTTAAATTACGCAGGCAGAAAACCGAGCCATCAACATTGGTAAAATAGTGATCCAAAATCTCCCGCTCGTCATCGGAAAATTCTTCAGATCTGTTGTCGCTCGTCCCCTCGTGCATAGTCGCGCCATACTAGGCGCAAGCATCAAAGTAGCCGCCAATTTATCACTATTAAAAGTGATCCGACTAGTTAAGCTCTGGGTTTGCCACCTGTCCCGGCGAGTTACCCTGTCGTTCGAGTGACTTTACGTCGAAGTAAACCTGCGAAGAAGCCGCTACCACACCCCTAAAAATCATTCGACACGCCTTGTCTGCGCAGAGTCGAACCTCTTCGGTTGGTGCGACATCTCTAATTTGTCGAAGGAGATCCAAAAGCTGCTTTGCGTTTCGAATAAAATCGCCCGCCGGGAGCCTCTCAGGTCCCAATACTTCCAGCAAAGGCTTTCCCTGCACCCATCGGAAAATCATTCTAGAAAATCCTGCGTCTGGCTCTCGGGTGAGGGGAATTCTGGCCTTCGCTTCCATGGCGACTAAGGACTTTCTCAAGTCCAGAATGCGGCGATATCTTACAGCAACGGAATTGGTGGGCAAACCCGGATCTCCCCGAAATTGTGGCCGGGCTTCATAGGTAAGGGTCGACACTAGCGCAGCAAGACTTTCTGGACCGAGTCCGACAAAGAGCCCCTCCTCCATAGCCATTGAGCAGAGTAGGTCGCTCTCGGCATAAAGGCGTGAAAGCCTCTCCCCCTTCTCACTGAGCTGCCAATTCTCAACGTAACCTAGATCCTCGAGTATCTCTACGACTCGGTCAAACTGTATTGCCAATGACTCTAGCTTTGACCTGACCCGTCTTGAAAGCTCAGATATACGTCCTTGGATCTTCTGTGCCTTCTTAGCCGAATTGAGGTGGGTCTTGAAATCATCACACTCTTGGAGATTGGCCTCTAGTCGCAAGAGCTCTTGATCCACGATAGGTCGATTTCTGTTGGGCCTTTCAATCTTCGGTTCGACCAGCGAATAGACAGGAGACGCAAAGGGAGTAAGCAGTCCGGACAGCTTCTTCTTGTATGTGGTGTCGCTCGGCGCATATGGGCGAGGCAGGACCACCGAACCGATCATTTGGAGTAGCTCCTCGTGAACGCCGGTGAGGCGATGTACCCTTCCAACACCAGACACAGCTAATATTTTTACCCTTTGATTAGATCGGACCCCCGTGGATAGCACAACTACTAGTGGTAACTTTGTGGAGTTTCCGTCGTCAATCGCAAGAACATCCCCTGGGCGCAACCTGTCGAGTCTCACCCGAGGAGGCATAGTTAGCTGCCGCCCGGCCACCTGCGGCGGGTGGCCGTTAACCTTTCTGTCCAGGTAATCCCAAATATCGCCAAATCCACACTCTGCTTCACGCCGTGCTTCATCTACGCGTCGCCTCAATCGGGCGAGCTCTGCTTCAATCTCGACGACTTCCGAGTCGGATCTGAACTGTGCAAAGGAGAGGTTGAGTAGGTGCCTGACGGTGTCGGGAGCGAATCCCTTCACCAAATTTGTTGCCATGTTGTAGTTTGGACGGAACGAGGAGGTAATCGGATATGACCGTGTCGAAGCCAGAGATGCCGCTTGCGAAAAAGTTGTCGCCGGGGACCACACCACAACGCAATGCCCTACTTCGTCTATACCCCTTCGACCTGCTCTCCCCGAAAGCTGGGTATATTCACCAGGTGAAAGTAGGTCGTGGCGCTCACCATTGAACTTCGTCAATTTCTCGATTACAACGGATCTAGCTGGCATATTGACTCCGAGGCTCAAGGTCTCCGTTGCAAAAACAACCCTGACTAGGGATCTCTCGAAGCAGGCCTCGACCGCTTCCCTAAATGGTGGAACCATACCAGCGTGATGAGCCGCAATACCCGCTTCCAACGCATCAAGCCAAGCACCAAAGCCTAAGACTTCTAAGTCCGCGGGGTCTATATTCTGGGTCCTCTCAGAAACTATTGCCCTAATCTCTTTTCGTTCGGCTTGGCTGGTGAATCGTAATCCGGAAAGCTTTACGCTCCTTACCGCTTCGTCGCAGCCATTTCGAGAGAATATGAAGTATATTGCGGGAAGTGCCTCCGCTGCCGAGAGCTTCGCGAGTACGTCCACCCTGCTCGGCGAGTAAGCCCTGGGCCTTGAACGCCTTTTGAACATCTCTTCACTAAGCCAAGGTGCATCGAAGGTATGTCCCTCAGGATTCGGCTTCCCATCTACAAATGTAGGCAGTAATTCCGTCGTTCCGCTTCTCTTATCTCCGACAATATAGAGATGCTTGAGCTCAACTGGTCGGCGCTCCTCGATAACCGCTTCCATTGAACCTCTGACGGTCTTCATCCACGATGCGAACTCCTCGGCGTTTGAAACCGTTGCCGAGAGGCCCGATCTGGATACCGTTGGCGGAAGGTGGATGATCACCTCTTCCCACACACCCCCCCTGTAGGGATTCTGCAAGTAGTGGACCTCGTCCAGCACGACCAGACCTAGCTTGTCAATTTCGGAAGAACCTGCATAAAGCATATTTCTCAGAACCTCAGTGGTCATGACAACGACATCGGCGTCTGGGCGAATTGAATTGTCACCAGTCAGCAAACCTACCTTTGCGCTGCCAAAGGAGGAGCAAAATTCGACATATTTCTGATTCGATAGGGCTTTCAGGGGCGTAGTATAATACGCCTTAGCCCCCTGTTTAAGGACTCGTTCAATTGCGTAGAGGCCTACCAGCGTCTTTCCCGAACCAGTGGGAGCCGCCACCAAGACCGACTCCCCTCGATCTATTAGGTCGAAAGCTGAGAGCTGGAACTCGTCCAGTTCAAAACCGACCTGGCCCATAAATACTTCGCGGAAGCCTGAATCCAAAATTTCGAACCTAACTTGTTGAAGGAGACGCCCGCCTTCTAAGCACCAATCTACCTATCAAGATCGAGATTTCATAAAAGAAAATCAGCGGCAAAGCGAGGGCAAAGAGTGAAAACGGGTCTGAGCTTGGAATAAATACCGCTGCCACGGCGAAGATTATTACGATAGCCCATCTGCGAGACTGCGCAAGTTTCTTTGGTGTTACAGCTCCTAGCAGTTCGAGGGAGATCAAAACCACAGGAAATTCAAATGCTGCTCCAAAAGCTGCCATTAGAGCAAGAAGAAGATTGAGATAACTTTGTGGTGTATAGATCGGATGTACATAGGTACCCGCCGCTCCTTGCAAAAACTGAAGTGCATGCGGGAATGCCGTATAGGCCACAAAACCGCCGAGCGTAAATAGGGATATCGACGATGAAACGAATATAAGGGAGTACCTACGTTCCGAATTCTTGAGACCTGGCGCAATAAAGCGCCAAATTTGCAGTAGCACGACCGGTGACGCAAAAAAGAGTCCAGCGTAACCGGCAACCTTGATTCGGAGTGCGAACCCGTCCAGTGGCGAAGTAACGTAGAGCTTGCACTGATTCTTCGGCTCTGCAATGCATAGCGGATGAAGCAGAAAAGCGAGCATATGACCGTAAAAACCATAACTTGCAATAGCAAGCACCGTTACGGCCACAGCAGATATTACAAGCCGCCTACGAAGCTCGGCCAGGTGTTCGAGCAGCGGCATGGAGCCCTTTGACCCAAGGGACCCATCTGGCGCCTTCTGTTTTTTCCACATCTTTATCGTCAACGATAACTCAATTCAGAACTGGATTACCGTCCCAGAAGCCCTCATCACCAGAAACGTCCCACCATCTCCGAACAAAGTCATTGGAGCCAACGTTAGCCGCTTTGTGCTCCGCTATCTGTCTCTGCGCTTGATAGAAAGTATTTGGCAATACTTCCGAGGGCTGCTCTTGGGGGTTCAAGGTGCTTTGACCAGAACCTAGCCCGTTCGGCTTCTGGGTAGATTGCGTCGGAGCGCCACCAAATATCGATCCCACGGCTCCACCGATTGAAAAGGGGTTGGAGGTCTGCCCCCTGAACTGCCCAAGTACATCCTTTATCGGATCGATCTGCTGCGTTATCTGACTCGTTATCCCAGTAGATACCCCAGTTATACCGCCCAAGGCATTATCCACTTCGGATTTGAGACGGTCTCTCATCGATCGAAACTCATTTAGATACTTACCAGCCTGCCTCATGAAGTGAGGCAGCTTTTCTGGCCCCAATACTATTAGGGCCACCACGAGCACTATCAATAACTTACTTGGATCGAAGCTCACAAAACCATCTTAACCACCGACTATGCGTAGAGCCGATGCGTTTAGGCACTTTAACATTCTGGTGATTCCGCTAGACCGTAGTTCAGGTACCTGAACGACCAATAGAGAGTGTTTTATTATTCTGAGCAGCGAATCTATGTCTGAAATTGCTAAATGTGTAGTCATGTATTGTGGTTTATAGTTTATTTATAT
>JAKBHQ010000431.1 GCA_021836665.1 Thermoplasmata archaeon | reverse complement strand
TTTGCTGTCGCAGCGGTATTCATTCCAAGTTCGGACCCCTTTTCACTGTTTGCCCTTGCTTTGCCGCTGATCTTTTTCTACGAAATTTCTATTTTGATTGGTAGATTGGTGCTGAGAAGGCGGTCGGCTCCGCTAGCTAGTTAGGTTCGAAATATTGGATTCAGGCTTCAGAGAAGTGTTTTTGAGTCAAGTCGGTTTTGAACTGGACGATTTCCAGCTTTCAGCATTTGATCTTTTAGACAGGGGAGAGTCGGTGTTAGTGGCCGCTCCCACTGGCTCGGGGAAAACCTTGGTAGGACTCTATGCGATTGGTCGAGTGCTTACCCAGGGAGCAAAGGCCTACTATACGACGCCACTTAAGGCCCTTTCGAATCAAAAGTATGTCGAATTCTGCTCGGCCTTTGGAAGCGCAAGCGTTGGCCTCCTGACCGGCGATAATTCGATTCGCCCCGACGCCGACATTGTCGTAATGACGACAGAGGTGCTACGAAATATGCTCTATGCCGGGTCTTCGGAGATAGACAAGCTCGGGCTTGTCGTTCTAGACGAAGTCCACTACTTGCAGAATCCTTATAGGGGTGGCGTCTGGGAAGAGGTAATCATTCACCTTCCTCCCGCAGTGTCGCTGGTATGCCTTTCAGCAACAGTCTCTAATGCCGAAGAGTTTGCATCTTGGATGAAAACCGTACGGGGTTCGATGGAGGCAGTTATCGAGGAGCGTCGACCTGTTGAGCTTAAGCACCTTTACATCGTTGGGGACAAGCGAAGCGGCACGACTGAACTACTGCCGACCTTCGTGGAGGGAAAGCCGAATCCTGAGGGTCAGGCCTTCGATGCACCGTGGCTGAGTGATGAAGTCTTCAGGAGGAGGTCTAGACCAAGGGCATACACGCCAAATAGGGTAGATGTTCTCGCAAAGCTGGCTTCGGCAGAAGCCCTACCTGCAATTTATTTTATTTTCTCTCGTAACGGCTGCGATGAGGCTGTTAGAAGTGTCAAGCTTTCCGGACTGCGCTTCACTAGCCAAGCGGAGCGAAATGAGATTAGGGCTATCGTTGCTGAGAGAACGCAGAATATTGATGCAGCTGACTTGGAAGTGTTAGGTTTTGACCCGTGGCTTGATGCGTTGGAAGCGGGTATCGCAGCGCATCATGCAGGCATGGTACCGCCATTCAGGGAAGCGGTTGAAGCTTGTTTTGAGAAGTCTCTTGTTAAGGTCGTTTTTGCTACGGAGACTTTGAGCTTAGGTGTGAATATGCCAGCTAGATCCGTAATAATTGAAAAGTTGACAAAGTTCAATGGTGAGCACCACGACCTTCTCTCGCCTGGTGAGTACACCCAGCTCGCGGGTAGGGCAGGGCGAAGAGGGATTGACGACGTAGGCCACTGCGTAGTGGTCTGGTCTCCAGCGACAACTTTTTCCCAAGCAGCCTCTTTGGCATCCACTAGGTCATATCCGATCACCTCGTCCTTCCGCCCTAATTACAATATGGCAACGAATTTAGTGAAGGGATTTGCACCAGACACAGTTCGTCACCTGTTAAACCTTTCTTTCGCTCAGTTTAAATCCGACTCTGAAGTAGTTGAGATTGAGGCTGAGCTTGCCCGGTTGAGGCGTCGCATCGATGAGGCCCAACGTGAGGCAGAATGTGGGTTTGGTGATATTTGGGAGTATCTGGAAAGAAAGAACAAAACACACCAACAGCCCTTGGTTGATCAGCAAGCAACACCAACTTCCCAGGTGAGACTTGACAGACTGCGCCCGGGGGACGTTCTTGCAATCGATGATGGCCACTCGGCAAAATGGCCCTTGGTGGTTGTGCTATCTACTGGGGTGCGATCTAATCAGCGGGTAAAGGTTTTAGCGGTGTCCGGAACTGGAAGGGTGCATCGACTCAGCGGTGTGCATGAAGAACTACTTCAGGTTGTTGGATCGGTGCCCCTGCCTCGCCCGTATGCTCCAAGCGATGGTTCTTACAGAAAGAAGTTGTCTGGCTTGCTGACTCCCTTTGCCTCCCCTGTTTACTCCCTTGTCGAGCCGAAAATTGAGAAATTTCACAAACAACGCCTTGTCGTTGACGAGGCGCTTCTGGAGCTAGAAGCGAAGCTTCAGGAGTGCGATGATTTCAAGACGCACCTTACTGCGGCCAAGAAGGCTCAGAGAATCCAAGGTCGTGCATCGGAGCTTTCTAGGCGAGTTAGGTCAAAGTTGGAGTCGCTTGCCATTCAGTTCGACCGAGTCGTCGAGATCCTCGAAGATCTTGGATATGTAGAGAACTGGCAGCTTAGCGAAAAGGGAGAAAGGCTTTCGCGCCTATATGCTGAGAGCGATTTACTGTGTTCAATGGCCATGGAAGAGGGGCTATTCGAGGGACTCGGGCCTGAAAGCTTAGCTGCGTTGGTGTCGACATTTACCTATGAAGCTCGACCTCAATTTCGTGGAGACCCGGGCCTGCCTACTCATAGTGTCGCCATCAAGTACAGACGTACCCTCGAGTTGCGTAAGAAATTAATCGCGATGGAAGGAAAAGCCAGAATTCCACTCACCCGCGAGCCTGATGCTGGCTTTTCCAGAATGATATTCCGATGGGTTCAAGGAAAACCTTTGTCTGAAGTGTTAGGTTCGGAGAGGCTTCCAGCTGGGGATTTTATACGAAATGCCAAGCAGCTTCTAGACCTTCTTCGCCAGATCAGGGACGTCGCACCATCTCCAGATGTTCGTAGCTCTGCAGATAAGGCCTGCCGCATGATGTTTAGAGGCGTGGTAGCT
>JAKBHQ010000075.1 GCA_021836665.1 Thermoplasmata archaeon | reverse complement strand
TTCACCACGTCTAGGAACGTCGACTGTATCGATTTGAGTTCACGGAACCGCTCAAATTTGGCTTGTGAAAGTGTTTTCAGGCTGAATCGAGCCGATCTAAGGTTGAGGGCTAACTAGCATCATACATCTCGGGCTGTGGCGCAGCTTGGTTAGCGTGCTTGACTGGGGGTCAAGAGGTCCCGGGTTCAAATCCCGGCAGCCCGACCATAAATGTCCAGTTCAAATTTTATAAACTGTTTCTCCTCCATCTTCGTGCTCCTCGGTGGCTGCCTATGGTCCGTAGGTCTTCACAAAGTGCATATTCGTTCCGAAATGTGAGTAAGTTTTCCAACGGCTTGACGGATCCTGAATAGCTGCCCGACCCTTAGGTTTCCCGGAATTCGAGTCGATAATCGCATTGAGTATTTCGGTCTTAGTGTGACATAATTATGATGCCTGTGGCACTGAATTTGTCCACTTAACTCCGATTAAGTTCGGCGTTGGCTTTTTTACAGAGGGTGGAGGAGGGTTGGATTTCAGGCCATGAATGAGGAGGGAAGACGGTGGACCGACCGATCAAGTGATGCTAGCGGATCAATTTATCGTATTTCAACTGTGCCCGACTTTGAAGCCAGGCCAATAATCAACTGGGGTAGTGACCTGGAAGTTGGAATTGGCATCGTCGATCGGCAGCATCAGCGGCTTGTCCAGATCTTCAACAACCTCGTAACGTCACAATCTGAATCGGTTTCAGCTGTCATCTTGCAGACCAATTTGATGGAGCTTTCAAAATATACGCGATACCACTTTGGGACTGAAGAAGAGATGATGAGGAAGTGGCCGATTACTCCCTCTCACAAGAAGATGCATCTGAAAGCCCATCAGAGTTTCATCAACTTCATTGACCGCTCCCAAGGTCTAGCCGACGAAAGTCCGGATGACGTTGCGCTGCATGTGACGACATTTTTGGCAAAGTGGCTGCTGCATCACATCATTGAGGTCGATAGTCGGCTGGCAAAGGAGATTATGGCATGCCAGGGTGGTATCGGCGTCGAGGAATTCACCGAGACTAATGCGTCTGTCAGCGCGGTGTTGGTCAATTCGATTACAGAGATGAACGATAATCTAGGCCTGCGAACCTTTGAGGTGCTAGACCTCAATGCTCGCCTAAAGGCGGAAGTCAGCAGGAGTCAGGAACTCGTCAAGGTCAATTTCCTTTTGGCTGAGGTTAATTCTGCGGTTGTTTTGGCGAATGATCAAACGGACTTTATGAACCAGGTCTGTGCGAGGATTGTAGAAATTCTAGGAGTTCCACTCTCCTGGATTGGGCGTCCAGAGACGGCTGCGCGATTCAATCTCATTGCCGCCGTCGGCGATGTAGAGTACATGGATGTCTCGCCTACGAGCTTTGCGACGAGTGACCGAGCAGCTAATGAGAACCATGGTGAAAGTGGATCGAATCAGACTCTCGGTGGTCGATCCGAACTGGCGGTTGAAATTGAAATCCAAGGGTACGTCGAAGCTGAAAAGGATCAAGGACGTTCCTCATCGGTGACCTTTCCAATTCTTCGCAATGGCCAGAACTGGGCGGTATTGACTACCTGCTTTCAGCCTGAGGCCACGGTAAGCCAAACCGTTAAGGACATCCTTGGCGAAGTAGCCAAGAGTATTTCGATCGGACTCGATCGACTTGACGCAATAGACCAGGCTAAGAAGCTCCACGAACAGGTTGAGTACCAGGCATTTCACGACTCGCTGACCGGCCTACCTAACAGGCACAAACTTGATGACTATCTACCGGGGGTTCTCGAATCAGCCAAAAGGAACAACTTTGTCGTTGCCGTCGGAATGCTCGATCTCGACGACTTTAAGATGGTAAACGACACTTGGGGTCACCAAGCCGGCGACGTAGTACTGCAAAATCTAGCCGGAAGGCTGAGACTTCGGCTTAGAACGGGCGACCTGTTGGCCCGACTTGGGGGCGACGAGTTTGTAATCGTTTTTGAGAGTACCGGGCAGGATGATGCGCGCTACCAGATGGAATCTGTGTTGCACCGCCTGCATCAGGCGGTGGAGGCTCCCTTTGAAGTTGCGCCGGGCTGCCACGTTGAGATAGAGATGAGCTTAGGTTTAGCGGTCTATCCCTTGGATGCCACGGATTGTGAGACCCTACTCCGTCAGGCGGATATGGCTTTATATCGGGCGAAAGCTACCAAGGGAAACAGGTCAACGTGGTGGCAGATGGGATCAAATGCATTTGCACCGCCAGATTTCGACCAGAGCTTTGATCCGTTCGGGGAAGAATCAATTGGACTCTTGGAGGGTATCCAAACTTCTTGTAGCAATGCAAGTATTGAGTTTGTTGACAAGTTCTATGCGGGACTTGCCCTTGAAGATAGTGCCCAGGCGATCCTGTCCAGCTTGAGCGTTTCCGAAATGGAGAGTCTGAAGAATTCTCAGGCCGAACATTTCAAGTTCGTCCTTTCAGATGCCACGACTCAATCACAGCTTCTCAATCGAGCATATCGCTTGGGTTTTGTTCACGCTTTGGTTGGAGTGGACGCATCCCTCATGATGAGGGCTTTTTCTCTCTACCGAAGCCTATTGAATTTGCAGCTGGCTCATCTGCAGATAGATCCACGTAGCAAGTTCCGGCTAGTTCTCGCCTGTGAAAGCAGATTGAATGAGGACGTTCAGGCACAATTACACGCGATGCAAGTTACCAGCAGCGCATATGGATCGGTCCTTCAGCGATCCATGCCCGATGTCGCGACTTCATGGGACGAGGCTGAATCCGCAGAGTTGGAAGTTCTCTCCGGCCTGCCAGGAATTTTGGCCGTAGCAATTTGGTCGCGTGATTCTGATGGTCAGTTTCGAGCATTTCGTGTCAAGGGGAAAATCGGGGAAGAAATTGTCTCCGCCTTGAACCGCTTGGAGACTGACGGTGCCCAGGAAACGGCGACATGGCACTCCTCAACGCTCGCTAGGGCCTGGGGTAGTGGTAGGACATCAAGTTTGGCAAGCTTGGAAGGCGAAGAAAACAGTACAGATCAAGTCGAGAGATTGATCGAATTGGGCGTTCGTAGCGTGGCGGTGATACCGACCTTTTCTGGTCAGCGTCAAGTTGAGTCGGTAATTGAACTGCTCGGCGCGTTTCCCAACCAGTTTGAGTCAAATCTAATGCGCCAATTTATCCAGGGCTTGCAGAGACGTTGGCTGGAGATTAAAGACCACCTTGAGAGTTTTAGTCGGGTACCAATCGTAACTCCGGGTCTTGTTCAACAGTACAATAGTGAGCTTTTCAATGGTGGGTTGCAGATGTACATGCAGCCGATCGTCGATCTGAGGGAAGCTTCTGTGGTCAACTTTGAGGCGTTAGCTCGACTGAGAACCAAAGATGACTTACTAATACCACCTAACGTATTTCTTCCGCTAATAGGAGACACCGGCTTAGTGAGACTATTCAGGGAGGGTCTCGACCAAGTACTGACGTGGATGAAGCGTTGGGAGGAGAATGGGTTGGTCTCAGGTGTATCCTTGAAGGTTCCGGCTGCAGCTTTAATGGACCCCGAATTCAAAGTTTGGGTTCGTGATGCACTCAACTATCGCAGCATCTCACCAAGCAGGCTAACTCTGGAGCTCCTTGAGACCCATCGGATGGAGGATAACCGCCAAATGGGAGTCGTTGAGGGTCTCATAGAGCTGGGTACAAGGCTTGCAATGGACGACTTGGGTTCTGGATACAGCAGTATCCTAGAGTTTGCAAATCTGCCATTCGACATCATCAAGATTGATAGGGGAATGACAGCCCAACTATATACCTCCCCGCTTCAAACTCTAACTTTGCTGGGCAGACTAACCCAGTTGGGACGGGAATTTGGACGCGATCTTATAGTTGAGGGACTTGAGGATCTGGGAATGCTCGAAGCAGCCGTGTTCCTCGGCGCTCCCTTAGCGCAGGGCTTCCACTTGGCATTTCCAATGCCCCCCGAAACCGTACCTGATTGGGTGGGCGGGTTTGTCTTCCCCGTGCAAAATGGTCAGATCCAGACTTATCTCGGAGCTCTTACATATCTTCTGAGTGCCTCTCATCACGAAGAATCATGGGGCGAATCTTCTTCAGGCGGGTGTCCTCTTGGGGAATTTCTTGCCAATCAAGGTGCCGAGGCGGAAGAGGCGGCACTCCTTCACCTCCAAATTCACCGTGAAACGACCCGCGGCCAGGGTTATCAACGACTGTTGCAATGGTTCATCGATAAGGTCAGGTCAGCAACTTGACGATGCGAGGTAGGGGGGACCGAGGTCCGCTTTGATGAAACATTCATAGATCAAACTCCGATTCCCAGTTGCAGATACTCGGGGACATCGTGCTATTCAGCTAGGATTTTGGGGTGCCTGGTAACGGTTTAGAATTGGGTCAGGGAATCCATAACTCGAAGATGTCCAGTTGGCTGGGCGATTATGGGGTACTGTGGCGGTTTAAACTTATCATTTATGCCTTAGTGAATATTTATGTTATCGGGTTAGCCCTCCTTGTGGCAGGCCTAATTGATCGTCGGAGTTGGCCGTTAGTGCTTGGGTGTGGATTAGCCCTAATGGTGCTAATCCTCATCCGACAGGTCGCTAAGTTTAAAAGTTCCCTTTTAGCGGCAGGTGATAAAACCTGTAAGGATGAAAGTTCCTGCAGTAATGGTTGTGCAGCGGGAAGTACTTGTGGGGATCGACTCGAAAGAGAACTGCAACTTCGTGCCTCTCAATACGATGCGAGGCAGTTGAGTGAAGCAATTAATTCAGTACCGAAGTTCGGATTTGTGTTTTTCGCCAGTTGGCCCACCGTCACAAGTATCGCCGCATTAAACGAGGCCGAGCCTAGCTTTATGCTGGCTGCGGCGTTTTTGTGGATTGCCTTGATGGGCTTTGTTATCGTAAGATATCGATCCGGGAGACTGGCTGAGTTAGTGGGTAAGGCTTGAGATTGGATGGCTCCAAGCCGTGCCCTACTATTTTCAACGATTTTATTCAAATAATGCTCGAAACCTTTACTACAGGAATCAACGGATGTCGGAGTGATCGTTACTGCTGCGAGTTCTCGTCGCAGCGGAACCTAGGGAGAAGATACTTTGAGCTACAGTGTCAAAGCTAAAGGAAACTTAGTCCGCCAAATTTTTGAACCCTCGAGGGGCGTGAGCCTTCATCAAGGCTTACTGGGTGACCTTTTGTCGCACTTCCCAAAGGAGTCGATCGAGTCGAGTGAACTCTATAAGTCGATTTACGCCCGAGATGGCTCCTACTTTCAGTATCAACCAAAGGCGGTCGTTAGAGTAAGGTCTGCAGAGGATATCCCGGCGCTCTTCGAAGTAGCAATCAAAAACCGAACCTCGGTGACTTTTCGAGCCGCTGGCACTTCGCTATCTGGACAGACGGTCGGTGAAGGACTGATAGCGGAAATCCGCAAAGACTTTAAAGACATCCGAGTTCTTGGTTCCGGTGAAATGGTGTGGATCGAACCTGGTTTGACTGTAAACCAGGTGAACCGGTATCTTTCCGGTTTTGGCGTGAAAATTGGCCCGGATCCTGCCTCTAAGTCGGCGGCAATGATAGGCGGTGTACTCTCCAATAATTCGAGCGGCATGCAAGCAGGCGTCGATCAAAACGCCTATCATACGCTCGAATCGATTGAATTCATTTTGGCAAATGGGAATCGATACGATACCTCCAAGGACGGTGACCGTTCACGTTTTGAAAACGACGAGAGACGAATTTTCGAAGGACTCATAAAGCTAAGGGATGAGGTGAGGGCGAATAAGTCCTTGATGGAAAGGATTATCCGAAAATATCGGATCAAAAATGTCACTGGCTATTCGATCAACTCTTTTGTCGATTTTGACGATCCGATTGACATCCTTTCCCACCTCCTTATTGGATCGGAAGGAACACTGGCCTTTATTGCGTCGGTGGTGCTTAGGACCTTCCCTATCCTTACTCATCACAGTTCAAAATTGCTGTTTTTCAAAACTGTTACGGAGGCCGCCAGCGCAGTGCCAGCGATTGGTGGATTGGGTGCCGTCGCAATAGAGTTGCTGGACTTTGCGTCGCTAATGTCTGTCGTCGGCCGCCCTGGAGTTCCAGATATCGTCAGCACCTTACCCACTGGTTCGTCCGCTCTACTCGTGGACTTCCAGGCTCCCGATGCCGAATCTCTTAGCGCCTTCATTGAAGCCACTAACGCGTTTGTATCAACTCTAGACCTGTTGGCAGCGACTCCCTTCAGCACGCAGGAAAGCGAAAGATCAAAGCTCTGGGCGGTGCGCGATGGCGTATTTGCCAGCGTTGGCGGAGAGAGGCCACCTGGAACGACGGTGATATTGGAAGATGTGGCGGTTCAGCCTGCACACCTAGCGGAACTCGTCTTGAGTCTGAATGGTCTTTTTGACAAATATCAATATAAAGGTGCAGTTTTTGGACATGCGAAGGCCGGGAATATCCATTTTTTGATTACCGACGACATGTCTTCAGGAGAGCGGGTAGAACACTTTTCGCGCCTTATGGATGAAGTAATTGAGGAAGTGATTCGCCTTGACGGGTCTTTGAAGGCAGAGCATGGAACGGGTAGGGCTATCGCACCATTTGTCGAGTTGGAATGGGGATCCGACGCGTATTCGATCATGAAGCGAGTCAAGGAACTTTTAGATCCAAGTTCCATCTTAAACCCCGGTGTTGTTATTAATGAAGATCCAACAGGACATATCGCCAATATCAAGCCGATGGGGGTGATAGGTGATGATGTAGTCGATAAGTGTATTGAATGCGGATACTGCGAACATGTCTGTCCCACTAGGTATATAACTTTGACCCCCAGACAGAGGATCGGTGCTCACAGGATCCGACTTGACCTTATCCAAAGAGGTGAGATTCACCAAGCAAATGAACTCTGGAAGGATTATGGGTACCAAGGTGAGGGTACTTGCGTTGCGGACGGGATGTGCTCCACTGTCTGCCCCATGGGAATTAATACAGCCTACCTAGTGGACTTTGATCGAAGCAATGCCAAGTCAAAGGCTGGGCAGCTAGGAATGAGGGCTGCTGCCTCAGACTTTGACAAAGTCGAAAAGGTAGCGAAGGTTGCCATTTCCGCCGGAGTGAAATCAAGGCGCTTGGCCGGCCGAGATACTTTGGCGAGGGGTACTGACCTGCTAGCGAGGGTTATAAATGGTGTCCCTCATTGGTCGAATGAGTTCGTGACGCCGCCGGAGTTGATAACGAGGAGTTCTAGTACTGCCGAATTAGTTTATTTCCCATCGTGTGTCTCCCGAATTTTTGGATCGTCTAGATCGGGAAAAGAGTCACTTATGAAAACCGTTCTGAATGTGGCATCGAGGGCGGGAGTGGACGTTCGTCTCCCTGGCGAAGTCGAGGGATTGTGCTGCTCCCAACCTTGGTCGCACAATGGTTCGGACCAGGGCAGGGATATTATGTCCAATCGAATTGTCGAAGCGATGTGGCGTTGGACCGAGGGTGGCCGGATTCCGGTGATGTGCGACGTCACTTCATGTACGAAGACACTTCTGGATGAGATTACTGAGACTCATTTCGGTGAGCACAGGCATATTTTGACACCCGAAAATCGAAAGAGGTACGACTCTTTAAGGATCATAGATATAACCGATTGGCTAGATGAAGTGACTCAAAATATGGAGGTAACTCGTCCACTTGGAAAGGTTTTGCTCCATCCAACGTGCGCGACGAGAGAATTAGGCAAAGTTGAAACGATGGTTCGCATCGCAGAGCGTTTTGCCGCTTCGGTAGTCGTGCCTCAAAGCGCCACCTGTTGTGGTGCAGGTGGAAATAGGGGAATGCTTTACCCTGAAGTCGTGGAGTCCGCTCTGATCGATGAAGGTCGGGAACTCCAGGGCCAGTATTTCGATGGAGCTTATTCTCTCGCAAAGACGTGCGAAATGGCACTGAGCGAACATTTGGGTTATGACTTTGAGTCGCTGGTCTACTTGGTGGACGAGGCTACATCGAAGCAATAAAAAGCCGGAAGAAACTGGACTCACCTGGTGGGTGATATGTGAATGTGACCAGGCATTGCGAACCATTCTTTACCAGTTTTGACCACTGGGTCGCTCTGGGAGAATCGGTGATTATCTGGAACTTTGATGTCGAGGACTCGGTCCCATGGTCACAAGGATTATTCCGGCCATTGGTAGGACCAAGATGCCAGGAGCGTTGTTGAAAGTACGCTATCGGTGACCTAAGAAGACCGAAATTGCTATTTCATACGCTCTTATGCGGATTGTGAGTTATCTCGGCACTTTGGGATATTCGCTGAATAATCCGAGGGGTGCGAAGCTAGAAGGTGGCCGAGAAGCGTGGCCTTTCGTCTTTATGCCGAATGTGAGGTCCGTTCACAATTCTTCTAAAGGCCCACCTTTAACTGTTGCAAAACGCCGAGCATAATCCGTGTGATGAGTACTTAGAAATCCATTGCTCGACGAGCTCCAACGTAAGCTCTGGCACTCATGGGATGGAATAGGCTAGGTAACTTCACCATTACGGCCCGCTTCGCAAGCCGGATTGTTAGAAGAGGTGACTACCGACCACGGGAGAGGACCTCTCACAGCCGGTGTTGGGTCAATTAACGCTCTTAGAAACAGTGATATCAAAAAGATACCCAAACGTCAGTGGTTTGTGGATCTATTCCAAACTCCATATCTACCATTTTGCTGACAACTGGATAATTTTAGTCCTTTAATCGGTGCAGGGTAGAGGGATGATCCCGCCCAACCCTGCACCGAGGGGACACTATCGCATGTCGAAAACAAGGCGAGCGTCTACTTTGCCGCTTTCAATTTGCTCAAAGGAACTATTAACTTCTTCGAGCTTGCGGGTTTGACGAATGACTTTAGTTCGACCTTCAGCGTGGAGTTGAAAGGTCTCGCTCAAGTCTCGCCGAGTCCCGACGATCGAGCCTATTACTGAGATCCCCTGCAAAACTGTCTCAAAAATGGGGAGCTGAACGAAGTTGTCCTTCGGAAGGGCTACGAATACAAGCCGGCCGCCCCTGCGCAGGCTTTTAAAGGCGGATTCCGCCGCCTTGGGAGAAACAGCTAGCACTATAGCTACGTCGGCACCGCCAAGTCGTTGTATCTCGACCGCTGGATCACAGGTGGTCGAGTTAAAGGTATATTCAGCGCCCAGTGACTTTGCAAGGGTGAGCTTTGATTCGACCAGGTCTACCGCCGCCACCGAAGCACCGGTAATCGAAGCGTACTGCAAAGCCAGGTGCCCAAGCCCTCCGATGCCGTATATTGCGACAAGATCACTGGCCCGTGCGCCAGACACCTTTACGGCTTTATATGTTGTGACCCCAGCACAGGTCAAGGGTGCGGCGTCGAGGGGATCGACACCATTTGGAACTTTCCCTATATATCCCGCTTCGGCTAGCGCGTATTCTGCATAGCTACCATTTACCGAGTATCCGGTGTTCTGTTGTTGAAGGCAAAGGGTCTCCCAACCCGATACACAGTACTCGCAGAAACCGCACGCAGAGCCCAGCCATGGAATGGCGACCCGGTCTCCTTCCTTGAGGTGTTTAACTCCCTCCCCGATCCGATCTACGAGACCCACGCCTTCGTGACCCGGAATGAACGGTGGATTTGGCTTAACCGGCCAGTCACCATGTGCTGCATGAATGTCGGTATGGCAAAGGCCGGATGTTTCAATCTTTACTACTACCTGGCCGTATCCCGGAACTGGAATCGCTACATCCTCGATCGCTAGCGGTTCGGTAAAACTTCTTACGACTGCAGCTTTCATCGTTTCCTCCTCTTGCCGACCGTTTTCGGCCTAACTAGGTATTAGCTACTGAAACGTTGCAAAGAGGTTGCACCAGGCAGGTTGAAATTCAGAAAAACGAAAATTGTGATTTTGAGGTCAATAAGTAGATTGCTCGTAGCGGAGGAGAAGTTCCAAAGCGATGACCCGAGGGAATTAAATCAGGGCCCATTCTGGTAAAACGGCCCGCCTCAGCCCATTGCGTGCGGTCGGCCCTTGCGTTGGTATATCGACGCCTCAATTATTTCACTCCTCTAGTTCTCTCTCCTGTTGGCAAATGTGTTTTTTCACCATGCTGAAGAGCTGCTTGGTCGGATTCGAATGGACGTGAAGCCTTCCTACCCTTACAGGCGAGATCTGAATGCTGCTTTGGTCAGTAGTAGGGAGAGATTTGGTGCCAAAGTCGATGACTAGAAATTTGTTAAACCATAAATGGCCAATAGTTACCGTCTACCCATTCTGAGCAGGGCTGTTGGGGAGGATGTTCTACTCAGTAGGGAAAGTCCCGCTAGTTGGCATGCGAAAGCAACACACTCATTTCCGATCAGGATGGATCGAAGTCCACCATGAACAACTGACTGAAGCCTTGTGCTCAATCGAGGTCAAAACGATCGAGATTCATTACTTTGTTCCAGGCAGCCACGAAGTCACGTACAAAGATCTCCTCTGAATCGGCGCAAGCGTAGACTTCCGAGATCGCCCGGAGTTGGGAGTTGGACCCAAATACGAGGTCAACTGCACTACCAGTCCACCTGAGTTCGCCCGTTGCGCGGTCACGCCCTTCATATAGCTGGTCGGAGAGCGGTGACAACTTCCACTCAGTCCTCATATCGAGGAGATTCACGAAGAAGTCGTTGGTCAAAATCCCCGGGCGGTTAGTGAAAACGCCAGTTAGTGACTGGTCGTAGTTGGCAACCAGGGAACGCAAGCCGCCGATGAGGACCGTCATCTCTGGTGCGGTCAACGTCAACAGGCAAGCTCGATCTAGCAGTAGGTGCTCCGGTGGTAACTTCTCACCGACTCGAACGTAGTTGCGAAATCCATCAGCGGTCGGTTCTAGCACCGCAAAGGACTCTATATCAGTTTGTTCTTGAGAAGCATCGGTGCGACCTGGACTAAATGGTACCCTGACAACATGTCCGGCACTAGCAGCAGCTTTTTCAATGGCTGCGCACCCGCCAAGCACGATAAGATCAGCAAGTGATACCCTCTTTCCACTAGCCTGCGAGGCGTTGAACTCTTCCTGTATCGAAGTGAGTTTCTGCAGCACTTTCGCTAAGGTGTTGGGGTTGTTGACATCCCAATCCTTCTGAGGTGCAAGCCGGATCCTGGCCCCATTGGCACCTCCCCGCATATCGGTAGCCCTAAAAGTTGCCGCCGAAGCCCATGCGGTCGAAACCAGCTCGGGAATCGACATTCCTGATGCCAGGATTTCGCTCTTGAGGGCGACGATATCCTCATCGGTAATAAGTTCATGGTCAAGGCGTGGCACGGGATCTTGCCAAAGTTGTGGCTCTGACGGCACAAGTGGGCCAAGGTAACGTGAAAGCGGGCCCATGTCGCGATGAATGAGTTTATACCAAGCCTTTGCAAACGCTTGAGCAAACGCTTCTGGGTTCTCCTGAAAACGCTTCGCAATAGGTCGGTATATGGGATCAACCTTCAGTGCGATGTCCGTGGTGAGCATGGTCGGTGCATGCCGTTTTGAGGGATCATGAGCATCTGGAACGGTCCCTTGCGCTTCAGGATCCTTTGGCGTCCACTGCTTCGCTCCCGCTGGGCTCGTTGTTAGCTCCCATTCATAGTTGAAGAGATTGTCAAGGAAACCATTGTCCCATTGCACAGGGTTTTTGGTCCATATTCCCTCAACTCCGCTAGTGTAGGTATCGTCCCCTTTCCCGGATCCAAAGGTGTTCTTCCAACCCAGTCCTTGCTCCTCAAGTGGAGCTCCCTCGGGTTCTGGTCCGAGGTAGTTGTCTGGATCAACTGCGCCGTGGAACTTACCGAAGGTATGCCCGCCGGCGATCAACGCAAGGGTTTCCTCGTCGTTCATGGCCATTCGGGCAAAGGTTTCTCGGACGTCTTTCGCCGCTGCGAGTGGATCAGGATTACCGTTCGGACCCTCAGGGTTGACGTAGATCAGGCCCATCTGCACCGCGCCAAATGGCTTGGCAAGCTCTCGGTCCCCGCTATAGCGCTCGTCACCGAGCCAGGTGTCCTCAGGTCCCCAGTTGGCATCTTTCTCGGGTTCCCAAATATCTACCCGACCGAAACCAAAGCCAAAGGTCTTGAAACCCATCGACTCAAGCGCAACGTTACCGGCAAAGATGATGAGGTCAGCCCATGAGATCTTCAGCCCATACTTCTGTTTGATCGGCCACAACAACCTGCGTGCTTTGTCTAGATTGGCATTATCGGGCCAGCTGTTAATGGGGGCAAAGCGCTGATTGCCCGTACCACCCCCACCTCGACCGTCTGCGATCCTATATGTGCCAGCACTATGCCACGCCATGCGAATAAAAAGCGGCCCATAGTGTCCGAAGTCGGCGGGCCACCAATCCTGCGACGTCGTCATAAGCTTGGTCAAATCCCGCTTCAATTCCTCGACATCAAGAGTCCTGAAATGCTCCTTATAGTTAAAGTTCTTGCCCAACGGATTGGACAGGGGAGAGTGTTGGTGCAGGATGTCGATATTCAGTTGGTTGGGCCACCAGTCTCGATTCGACTTACTTCCTAGCGCGGTATGAACCACTGGGCACCTGTTGTCGCCGTCACTGTCGGACACTTTGGTTCTCCTTGAGTCTTACTTAATAACGTCGATAATCAGTTACTTCCGTATTCTTTCTGGATCCTAAGGTGCGCCCGCCAACCGGGAGAGTGGAAAACTTCCGGCCACTCCCGTTTGACTCTCCTTCTATGACCCTTACCTCGAAGGTGATCATTCGACGTCTTTCACTGTCGCAATAGACCTACAGTAGCGGATGGCTTGACTCAAATCAATGATCTACTCCATTGTAGACGTTGAAGTTGGGGCCAGCATTTGAACTATCCGGCGAAGATTTTGTGGGTCTGTACTGTAGCGCAGGACTTCGAATCACCGTAAACGAGCTTGCTTCAGCAATGGCCGCAATCTCCGGCTGACTTTCAGGAAAGGCCAGGGGACACCATCAGGCGAATTTTGTCAGCTCTCCGTCCGAATTCGGCCGAGGCCAGCATAAATCAGTTAATTCAAACCCGGAATTGGTCTGGCGAATACCGTATCCCAGATGGTTATCTAATTCGTTTCCTGGCCAAGTGGATACTTTGCTCTTGCTATTATCAAGTCGCTTCTTCCGCTCAATGCGGCAGACAGAAGTAGATCAATTTGGTTGTGCAGGATCCGATAACGGCCCTTATCGGGAATGACTACCGGTATTAGTATGACGATTTGATGGTCAATAGAATTACGAATCTCATCAATATAGTTAACGAGGGGTGTAACGATGGACGAGTAGTCGCTTTCAAGTATCTCTAGCTGGACTCCGGGGTTCCATTTCATCCACTCTTGGGCGATATCATCTTTTGAGGAGAGTTTTGAATTCTGAGAATCATCCGATGTTGGACTGGTAATACGTACGTAAACCGCAATCGCCTCCTGTCCAAGCGATAATGCTTCACCTATAGCGTATT
>JAKBHQ010000132.1 GCA_021836665.1 Thermoplasmata archaeon | reverse complement strand
CGAGGATATTTCTCCGGCACTAGCTTGGTCGGGGTTCCCTAGCGAGACCAAGAGCTTCGCGATAACCTGCTTTGACCCAGACGCCCCGACGCTGTCTGGCTTCTGGCACTGGGCGGTTGCTAACATCCCCGTTACTGTGAACGAACTGCCGAGGGGGGCGGGAGACCCAACCAAGGGATTGCTACCTCCTTCTGCGGTATCGCTGAGAAACGACGGCGGGACCAAGGGATACATCGGCGCAGCGCCACCCAAGGGCCACGGGCCACACCGTTATATCTTCGCAGTATCGG
Source organism: Thermoplasmata archaeon (assembly GCA_021836665.1). The sequence continues at coordinate 2,485 of JAKBHQ010000132.1, read as the reverse complement.
CGGTCGGAGTAGACCGCCTTGAGCTGGACGAAAATTCCCCACCGGCGATTTTGGGCTTTAACCTGGCCTTCAATACTCTGGCGAGGGCGATGATCATACCGATCTACGAGCAACTTTAAAAAGAAAGAGCGCCACCAACGATTGACATTCGTTGGTGGCGCTTTAGAAACTGAATAAACTCAGCCGGTCAATAGGTCCCTAGCCCCGGTATCAGACGAGGGGTGACGAAGCTTGGACATCGCCCGGGCTTCGATCTGGCGTATGCGTTCCCTGGTGAGATGGAAGTACTCGCCGACCTCTTCTAGTGTCCTCGGTTCGCCACGGTCCAAACCGAACCTGAGTCTGAGTATCTCTCGTTCCCTCTCGTCTAGTGGCGCTAGCAGCCTGGTTATCTCGACCGGTAAGAGGGACGTCGCAGCCACCTCAAATGGAGACTCAGCTCCCCGATCTTCTACGACATCGCCCAGCTCTGCGTCGCCGTCTTCACGTAGTGGTTCGGAGAGCGAGAGTGGCTCCGACCTAAACCTAAGCGCCTCGACCAGTTTGTCCTCGGGCATCTCAACTTCCATGCCGAGTTCGTAGAGGTTAGGTTGGCGACCGAGCTTCAGCTCGAGGCGGGTCTGGGCCTTCTGAACCCTGGCCAAGGTGTCACCGGCGTGAACCGGGAGCCTTATCGTCCTACCGGTGTTGGCTATACCCCTGGTGATCGCCTGTCGAATCCACCAAGTGGCGTAGGTGGAGAACTTGAAACCCTTACGCCAGTCGAACTTCTCGACTGCGTGTATCAATCCGAGGTTACCCTCTTGAATTAGATCCAAAAGGGGCAAGCCTGATGCCTGATACTTCTTTGCAATCGAAACGACGAGCCTCAGGTTGGACTCTACAAAGGCCTGCTTTGCATTCTCTCCGAGCCTGATTTCACGCCTGAGCTCCCTCCGCCGAGCGGGAGCGGCCTCTTTAGACTTTCGATCCATCTCCCGTCGTGCGGACCTGCCGACCTCAATATCCTTCGCCAGACGAACTTCATCGTCTTTGGTCAGAAGCGGATACTGACCAATATCGGTTAAATAAAGGCGGACAAGATCCTCATCGTCTTTGTCGACTCTCTCTTTAGCCAACGCCCCACCTCGTAATCATTCGACCGGGGGAGCACCTTCTGGGACGCCCCAGCGACCCCGAAAACCCCAGTTCCCTGGACAGACAACCAATGTATCGGCACAAACTATTCAAGAGTTCAGCTCGTTTGTAAATATCTGGACACCCCAAGTCACAAGCCAATTCCCCCACTAAGAGCACAAAAGCCCTCCAGTATTGCGCTGTTCAGGTTCCTTCTATAACCATCGGTCAATGCCATACATTCCTGGTAATTGTGTCCGGCCGACCGACAGAGCCACACCAAATTACCACCCGCCGCAGGGGCACTTAGCTTCCCAATCTGGCCCAATGCGGCAGCCACGGTCGGGTTGACGACACCGTCAAGAACTCCCAGGATTGCTAGATCATCTAGATCAGTAATTCTACCTATAGCCCTAATGCTATCGTCTAATCGAAGCCGCCCAGCATCTGGTAGATTTAGGCCTATCGGGGTCGAATTTCCGGAGAACTCTGCAAATTCCCGGGCGAGCTTTGCGTGAAACATCGATAGCTTGGAACTCGTAACGCAAAGGTGGTCCGAACGCCCCTCCGAAGTCGCTACCTGGGCGAGCACGGCGAATAGGGCATCTTCGATCTTGGCGAACCTCCGGGGAATCTCGAGCATCCAGCCAATTTCTAGTGCCTCGCCTACTTCAATCCCTCCCAGCCAGGGGGGTAAGCGAACCTCGTTCATTCAGATGGAATCATAGGGGCAAACATAGCCAAGCCATGCCAGAGGGTGACCCTCGCAGAGGATACTCTATAGTGACCCGAAAGAGACCCCATATCAGCCCAAATGAATACCGTTGGATCGGTAGCCATTCGTAATCGGCATCCTCCGGTCCTTTCCAAAGGCCTTCTCGCTCACCCGGACACCGGGGGGATTTTGGCGTCTCTTGTACTCACTTAGGTCGATAAGTCGTGCAACTCTAATCGCTAGTTCCGGATCGGCTCCCAGCGAGATCATCTCGTCACTGGTCATGTCAAAGTCTACGTACTGCTCGATCAGCCTATCCAACACCTCGTAGGGTGGCAGGGAATCCTGATCGGTTTGATCTGGGCGCAACTCGGCTGAGGGCGGCTTCTCCAGTACAGACTGGGGGATCAAGTCCCTTCCCGCAGCTGCGTTCCTCCACCTAGCGAGCTGATAGACGCCCATTTTCGGGATATCTTTGATTACCGCAAACCCACCAGCGGTGTCACCGTATAGCGTCGAATAGCCGGTAGCTGATTCGCTCTTGTTCCCGGTGGTTAGCACTATCGCTCCACTGTGGTTAGAAATGGCCATCAAGAGTACGCCCCTAAGTCGGCTTTGCAGATTCTCCTCCGTCAAGCCCTTTAGCTCTGGGCC
>JAKBHQ010000420.1 GCA_021836665.1 Thermoplasmata archaeon | reverse complement strand
AACACGGTCGAGACCTTCAACCCGTCGATCCAAGGTGGACGACGATGGATTGTTCTAAATGCGGTGCGAGAACCAAGCACTGCCTGGAACTGTCCCAACGGACCTATTTCTGCGACGTCTGCGGGTTAGTCAGTTCGAGGGACAAGAATTCTGCGGCTGTGATGGTCGTCCGGGCTGGTTTCAACCCGGCTGGTGTTGATGGCATAAGACCTTGGGTGTCCGCTGGGCACTCAGGCTGCCTGAGCCAGGAATCCCCCGGCTTTAGCCGTGGGGAGGTTTCAATTGCAGTAGGTCAGGCCGTGGGCATTAAAGCCTCATGTTATGGCGTCCAACGCTCAGTTAAATCTAAAAGACCTCGCTTAGTCGCTCCAAAGAAACGGAGAATTTTAGAGGGTGTATCGGATTGAACCCGCCTTATATTTATGTCCAAATTCAAAAGTACCCGACGTATCAGGGTGGCTCCGGTCCTTGAGGTGGTGACCAATACCTTTCGAATTGCCGTCGATTTGAAAAGAGAGCTAGCCGTATCTTGCTAACCTGGCCACTAGATATTTCTTTCGTATTTCTTTAGGGCTTCTTTTGGGGCAATTCGGAGGTCTTCATTGGGCGCCCTCTTGGCGGTTCTCTCCAGTGTTGCTTGGGGCAGTGCTGATTTCGGTGGGGGCATGTTGTCCCGCCGAATTTCCGCCTTTGCGAGTGTGCTGTATTCGCAAGGTACGGCTATGGTTGCGGTCCTCGTGGTCAGTGCATTCATGGGTGGCTTCGCGATAAGCAAGTCTTTGCTTTGGGCGGTTGGAGCTGGAATAGTCGGACCGTTAGCCCTCGGCATTTATTACCGGGCACTCGCCATCGGTCCAATGGGTATAGTCGGGCCGGTGTCGGCTACCTCCGGTGCCGTTCCGGTTGTCGTCGGTCTTTTTCTCGGTGAGCGGATCTCGGTGATCAGACTGTTTGGGCTCGTGGGTTGCGTGGTAGGGGTGGCGATCGTAAGCGGACTCAATTTAAAGGGATTTGCGCACGCTAATATCAGGTCGGTATCCTTTGCGGCGATCTCCGCTGTTGGCTTTGGTTTCGTTTTTACGGCCATTGCGCAGTCTGCTTCGCACGGTATCTTGGCGACGCTAGCCATACAGAGGGTTACCAACATTGTGGTGCTTTTGGTTTTGGCCCTGATCCGCAAGCCACACCTCAAGGCGAACAGATCGGCTCTGCTATTTCTCGGCCTAGTAGGCCTGTTGGACATTGGCGCAAATGCGCTCTTTGCTGCCTCTTCCCAATTGGGGCAGCTCGCCTTGGTTGGCGCGCTTGGGGCTCTTTACCCGGTCACCACGACGACGCTGGCATCGATCTTCGCCAAAGAGAGGTTGACTAGGCCACAATTACTTGGAGCCCTGGTCACAATGGTTTCGGTTGTACTTGCATCGTCCTAGGAGCAAAGGGTCAACCCGGAAAATATTTCCGAGGTGAAACTACACTTGGACTATGGCAGAGAAGCTCATAGTACAGGGTGCAAAAGAGCACAATTTGAAGAACATTTCCGTAGAGCTTCCGCGTGATCGACTAATTGTCTTTACCGGTCTCTCGGGGTCGGGTAAGTCTTCCTTGGCCTTTGACACCATATTTGCTGAAGGTCAGAGACGCTACGTGGAGTCCCTCTCCTCGTATGCTAGGCAGTTCCTGGGGCTGATGGAGAAGCCGGATGTGGATTTTATCGAGGGCCTGTCACCCGCGATTTCCATAGATCAGAAGTCTGCATCTAAAAATCCCCGTTCAACGGTAGGGACGGTGACCGAAGTCTACGACTACCTTCGGCTACTCTATGCCAGGATTGGGGTTCCGCACTGCCCACAATGTAATCGTGAGGTATCCAAGCAGAGTGCCGAAGAGATCGTCGACAGACTGATGCTTCTCGAAGAGGGAACTCGGTTTTTGCTTTTGGCTCCCGTGGTACGGGGACGCAAGGGGGAATACCAGGGACTACTGGACGATCTGGCACGGAAGGGCTTTTCGAGGGCGAGGGTCGACGGTGACATTATCGAGCTTTCTGACAGATCCAAGCTTTCGTTGGCCCGCTATGAGAACCACAATGTCGACGTGGTGGTGGATCGGCTGGTTGTCAAAGACGGCATCCAGAGGAGACTGACCGACTCCGTTGAGGCAGCCCTTGAATTGACCTCTGGGATGCTCGAGGCGCAAGTCGTCGACAAGTCTGGAAACTATCTAGACCTTTTGGTCTTCTCAGAGGCGCTGGCCTGTCCCAATTGTGGAGTTAGCATCGCAGAGGTAGCGCCGAGGAGTTTTTCATTCAACTCACCATACGGAGCATGCCCTCGCTGTGACGGCCTTGGTACTAGATTTGAGGCCGACGTAGAACTGGTTATACCTGACGAGAGACTCAGCATACTCCAGGGGGCGGTTGCTCCATGGGCAAGCGTTAGGTCTGAGTACTTCCAATCTGTCCTTGAGTCAGTGGCGCGGGAAAATGGAATTCCGCTTAATAAGTCCTGGTCGACCCTGACGGAGGAGCAGAAGAAGATTGTTCTATACGGCACTGGTGAAGCGGTCATAGTATCTCACCAAAATAGATGGGGGAAGACGAGAAAATTTTCGCTCAACTATGAGGGAGTCGTCCCGTGGCTCGAAAGGAAGTTGACAGAAGCGGAGTCCGATTCCTACCGGGCGATGTGGGAAGGTTACATGAGGGTTGCCCCCTGTCCGGCATGCTCCGGGGCGCGCCTCAAACCCGAATCCCTCTCCGTAACAGTTGATGGGTTGGA
>JAKBHQ010000390.1 GCA_021836665.1 Thermoplasmata archaeon | reverse complement strand
CGCTGCATCCTGTGGTGGAGCGCCCCTCGACATTATCCGCAAATACGTCGAGAACCAGCGAACCCCCACGTAATGTATCAATCTCGCTATCCCGGCCCTGAAGGATCGGGCTTGCGCTCGCCAAGACTGTGGTCAGGGATAAGACAGCTACTGGCGCCGACCGTCGAACGCTATGGCTCAAATATCAACTAGATAGCGGACTATGTCGCTAATCGGTACTTCCGCTGTGGAGCCATCCATCCTCGTCCTAACTTCAAGGTTTTGGGAATCGATGCCCCTTTGGCCAACGACGCAGAGGTATGGAATGCCGATCAGCTCGAGGTCTGAAAATTTCACACCGGGGCCCAAATCTCTGTCGTCATAGATAACCTCTACTCCGGCCTCGGTCAATTCCAGATAGAGCTTTTCAGCTGCTTCAAGGACATCTTTTGACCTCGATGCACCGATGCTCATCAAACCAACCTTGTAGGGAGCTACTTCGTCTGGCCATCGAAGACCCTTCTCATCGGCAAAGTATTCGGCAATTACTGCCACTAGCCTCGTCATGCCAATCCCATAACACCCCATCCAGAAGGGATGGGTCTGTCCATCTGCACCGACGAAACTCGCAATCGGAAGTTTCGAAGAGTAGGCCAGACCTAATTGGAAGGTGTGGCCTATCTCTACCGCCCTGACCAGTTTCATTTCAGTCGAGCAACGAGGACAGGGATCTCCATCCCTTGCAACGACTACCGAATCCCATTCATCTACCGAAAAGTCTCGATCAACACTTGCCCCAGTCACGTGGTAGTCCACGACATTCGCTCCGGCAGACCAGCTATCGGCGTAAGAAACCGAAAAATCGGCCACAATTTTAACGCCGAACTTTTCCATGCCCATCGGGCCGACGAATCCCTTGACTAAAAACCCGTACTGCTCAAACTCTTCGTTTTCCAACAGGCGATATCCGGCGGGTATCCTTAGTTCGCGATCCCCAGGAAGTAGGAACATCGTCAGCTCGCCCTGTGGGCCCATGGCAACCATCGACTTCAACATGTCCTTTGCGCCCAAGCTGAAGCCCTGCGAATTGATCGATTCCACCGCGCTCTTTATGTCGGTCGCCGATGGCGTATGGTGCATTACCATATCTTCACTCAAAGCTGACGGCGCATCAGACCGTCGTCCGTCGGTCCGAGCTGCCTCAATATTTGCCGCATATCCACAAGAAGGACAGCTCGCAAAATGATCTTCGCCAATCGCCGAAGGTGCCATAAACTCGTGGTTGACATCCCCGCCTATCGCGCCGGCGTCGGCTTCAACCGGCGCAAACGGCACTTGACACCGATTAAAAATCTTCAGGTACGCCTGGTAGATACTTTGATAGGTCGTCCGCATTGCCTCTTGGTCGGCGTCAAAGGAGTAGGCGTCTGCCATGATGAACTCCTTGGTCCTCAACAATCCAAACCTCGGCCTCGCTTCGTCACGAAACTTTGTCTGGATCTGGTAGACGACTGCGGGAAGGTCCTTATAAGAGGAGAGATCCGAAGATACACTCTGGATCACGGCCTCTTCGTGGGTCGGTGCCAAGACAAACCTGCCGGCCTTGGTATCGGCGAGCATCAGCACGTCTTGCATCTTGGTCAAACGCCCCGTCTGCTCCCAGATCTCTATCGGGTGAAGCGCCGGCAAAAGCATCTGCTGAGCCCCTGCGTTGTCAAATTCGTCTTCGACAATTCGATTGAGCTTTTTCAATACCTTCATCCCGAGAGGCATAAAGGTATAGATACCCGAAGAAAGTCTCCGGATGTATCCAGCCCTAACTAGGAGCTGATGGCTGATCGCCTCAGCGTCTGAGGGAGCCTCTCGGAGAGTTTTGAGCACAAGCTGGGACATTCGCATGGCAAAAGGATACTACCCATCGAAGTCTCCTCATTCGCCTGGTCGCTTTCAGCCACCTTTTCAGTCGCCTTTCTAAGGGGCCTATTGAGTCGCCTACTAACTCGGATTCGAAAGGGCTATTCGGTCCCGCCGAGCCTTTTTCTGATCCGCTCGATCTTCTGACTGGAGAGATTGGCGTCTTGACCCCTCAGTTCAAATAGGGCTTCTCGATCCGCCCTCGCCTCGGCTTCAGCATTCGGGTCAGCGGCCGCTAGCCTGGCCTCGACGCCTTCCTCCATGAGCTTTTCCGCCTCGGAAAGCAACGCGTCGATCATCTCCTCCTCTTTGACCACCCGCACTATCTTCCCTCGAATGAACAAATGACCCTTGTGCTTTCCACCAGCTATTCCAAGGTCAGCCTCCCTCGCTTCGCCGGGACCGTTGACCACACAGCCCATGACGGCAACTTGAATCGGATATCCGGTCTCTTCAAGTCGCCGCTGCGCCTCTTTGGCAAGGGCAATCACGTCAATCTCGGCTCGTCCGCACGAAGGACAGGCTATGAGATCGAGACCTTTACGCTCTCTGAGCCCGAGCGCCTCCAATAGCTGCCTACCCGCCCTCGCCTCCTCAACCGGGTCAGCTGTCAAAGAGTAACGAATAGTGTCCCCGATACCCTCCGCCAGTAGGGTTGCTATACCGGCGGTCGCCTTCACAATTCCACTGGGAGGTGGTCCAGCCTCGGTCACTCCCAGGTGGAGCGGATAGTTCACAGCCTCAGACAATGCGCGATAGGATTCAATCATCAGGGGAACATTTGACGCCTTAACTGAGATCTTGACGTCGTCAAATCCCACCTCTCCGAAGAGCGCCAGCTCTCTAAGCGCCGACTCGACCATCGCTTCTGGGGTAGCATTTCCATACTTCTTGTAAAGTTCTGGG
>JAKBHQ010000152.1 GCA_021836665.1 Thermoplasmata archaeon | reverse complement strand
AAGGGGAGGGTCGATCCCCCCAAAGCACCGGCGCCGAGTGGAGATATGTCTACCCTCTTGTAGGCGTCGGCTATCCTCTCTAAGTCTCGCATAAACGCCCAACCATGGGCCAACATGTGATGGGCAACCAAGATCGGTTGAGCCCTTTGGGTATGGGTATATCCAGGAAGGTATGTATCACCGGCAGACTCGGCCAGATCAAGCAAAACCCTCTCTAGAGCGATTACGTCTTTGGCTAACTCTTTGAGAGCGGCCTTCACAAACAGCCTCAGGTCAGTGGCAACCTGGTCATTTCTGCTCCTTCCAGTGTGGAGCTTCGCCCCGGTATCCCCGGCTATCTCAGTGACACGCCTCTCGATAGCCGAATGGATATCTTCGTCCCCTTGAGAGACAAAGTTGCCCTCCGCCATCTCCGTTTCGACCTGGTCCAATGCCCCGAGCAGAATCTCTGCCTCGAGTGGTGTTAGTATCCTGGACTCCTTCAGCCCGAGCACATGTGCTTTCGAACCGAAGATGTCCTGCCGCCATAGTCTGATATCGAAAGATAAGCTCTCGGTAAAAGCCATCAACTCGTCCGCCGGAGTCGATGAAAACCTTCCTTGCCAAAGTGTCATAGATCTTTACCTAGTCCAATTTCCCTTGCTTCGATGCCCAAGTTTGAACACCCAAGCCAAATATCCTCACAAAACCTTCAGCATCTTGGTGTCGGAAGAGGTCAGAGGAGTCATAAGTAGCCAGTGAATAGTCATAAAGCGAGTGAGGGCTCCTCCTTCCTTCTACATGAAAAGCGTTTGGCTCGAGCACCAAGCGCACTTCGCCGGTGACAAAGGTCTGGGAATAATCCAGGAAGGAATCGTATGCGAACTTAAGTGGTGAAAACCACATCCCGTCGTAGACGAGGCGGGACCACTCATTTTGGATTCGCCTCTTCTCGTGGGCTAACTCCCTTTCCAGGGTGACGTCTTCTAGGTCCGAGTGCGCCGCAATGAGCGCTACCGCCGCTGGTGCTTCGTACACTTCACGACTCTTAATTCCGACGCGCCGATTCTCCACCATATCGATTCGCCCGATACCGTATGAGCCACAGAGAAGATTCAGCTGATCGATAAGTTGGACTAAGGGCAGGGGTCGGCCGTTTATCGAGGTTGGCTTTCCCTTCTCGAACCCTATTACCACCTCAGAAGGTTCGCTCTGATTGGCTATGGTCATCTCGTAGACACCCTTTGGCGGCGAGACCCACGGATCTTCCATCTCGCCACATTCGATAGCCCTTCCCCACAGATTTTGATCGATAGAGTAGAGCTTCTCCTTGGTCGCTTTGATTCGCACGTCGTGTTTCGCTGCGTAATCTATCGAATCTTCCCTAGAAAAGCCCCAGGTTCTTACGGGCGCAACTATCTCCAAGTTCGGGTTCAGTGCGCGTATCGATACCTCAAAGCGGACTTGATCATTACCTTTACCCGTGCAGCCGTGCGCCACTGCTTGGGCGGAGTGCCTTTTGGCGGCGTTTACAAGATGCTTTGCGATGATCGGCCTAGATAGCGAAGACACCAGCGGGTATTTGCCTTCATATAGGGCATTTGCTTTAATGGCGGGCAAAACGTACTCATCGGCAAACTCGTCTTTAGCGTCGATCACCTCGACGGCAATCGCCCCTGCCTGGGAGGCCCTCTCCTTTAGTTCGTCAAAATCTCCGCCCTGACCAACGTCGACCGACACAGCGACTACTTCGTAGCCGAGCTCCACGCTTAGCCACTTGACTGCGACAGAGGTGTCTAAGCCGCCGCTATATGCCAATACGAGCCTCTTTTTTCCCATTTATCCGGCCCTTTCTATCTGGTAAATCTTCGACCTAAAACAAAACGAATGAGCCCTAGCGACTCTTAGTAGATTAACTTAGCCCGGCACCGCCCAAGCGATGATAGCCACTCCAAGGTCAGCATTTCTCGGTAACGAGAGGTCAGTCGAAGGCAATACCCGCCAGTTCCGACATTCTTCTTGCCAAAATGTTGCCGGAAGTAGGCTCGTCGGCAATCGCTAAAAGGGTGTCGTCGCCGGCTACTGTCCCCAGCAGTCCGTCGAGCCTCGACCTGTCCAATGCCGAAGCTACCACGTGTGCGCAACCAGGAGGAGTTCTCAAAATAACCAGATTCCCTGAAACCGATATCTCAACCACCCACTCCCCCATAACCCTTTTGAGGTGATCAAAGGTTGATGATTGGTCCTTGGGCAGCTCGGGGATCGCATAGACACTTTCCCCTTCGAATCCCTTGACCTTTATAGCCCCGAGCTCGTCGAGATCCCTCGACACCGTTGCTTGGGTGGCAATAATCCCATCGTCCGCCAATAGCGCCACCAGTTCGACCTGCGAAGTAACCTGCTGTGATTGGAGAATTTTTGCTATACGATACTGCCTCTGATTCTTCGCCACCATTACTAATTCGCCTTCCAGAAGAGTTTCAAAAGCAGCCCCCTCATAGAGTGGAGCCGATTCTCCGCCTGTGCCCACACGATTGAATCCGCGCCGTCGATGACCTCGGCGCTAACTTCGAGATCCCTATGCGCAGGCAGGCAGTGCATAAACTTCACTGCGTCTCCGGCCAAAGCCATTAGATTCGAATTCACCTGATAGGAGCCAAAATCAACAAGTCGCCTCTTGGATTGATCCTCTTGGCCCATCGACACCCAAACGTCGGTATAGATAAAATCTGCCCCCTTGACACCTTCCTTGGGGTCAGAAACTTTCCTGACTAATCCCCCGCCAATGTTGAGTCGCTCGAGTGTGGAGTTATCAAACTCATA
>JAKBHQ010000319.1 GCA_021836665.1 Thermoplasmata archaeon | reverse complement strand
GCTAATTGTAGATTGGCCCTGGGTCGGGGTTATCCTGAGATCGTAAGCTGGCACTCCTCCAACGAATGTGTTTGCCCCGAGGGTCACATTTGAATAGAGGGACAAATTTGAAATAATTTGGTCGGCCAGCAGCTGTGGATCCTGGTAGGTTGCAGTACTTTTCGTCGCAGGCACACTTAGTTGTGTTGCGGTCTGTGACGCTGAATTCCACAGCCATGCTTTAGTCGAATTGTCGTAGAAGTCCATTTCAGAAGTAGCGGACGAGTACTGTATCCGATACTCATTGGACGAACCCCGCCAAAGGTCAAAGGTCTGGCTCCCCGATAAAAATGGCGAAATCGACGAAAGAGGAGTGGATGCGAGACTTAGCCCCGAGGGGAGTAAACTCGCCGTCTCAGACATGGTTCCGACTAGTGGTTGTGGGGTCGCCCCGAGTACATCTCCAAGCAGCTGTGAAGGCGTTGTGGCCGCCAAAGAAGGCGACTGGGCACTTACAAGCGAAGGAGTGGTTGCTGCGAGCAGCAGCGAAACACCGACTATTCCCGCTGGGACTACTACACCTAGATACCTAACATAACGCGCCATAAAACACCTCTTTGGTGTTCATTCTAGGGCATAGCCCTAAAAAATGTTGTACTGTTAGTGCAGGTTGACTAATGCATTTCACAGCTGTTTCCGAAGTATTTATGTCATGATTTATTCGGTAATCAAATTTTGGCATTGCATAGGCCTCCACAAAGGCAGTATAAGCAAGGTCTGGGTTGTTAATTCGACTAGGAGTATCGAAACGCGCTATACTGTAGCGTCACGTTTTGAAGGTGAGCGGTAAATAAAAATGTCCATTAACGCAGATAAGGACGCAGTAGCGACAGGGGAAAAAAAGACACGGCGGCGCAAGGCGAGTAGCGACCTCGAGGTCGCTCTTAGTTCCGTTGGCTTAGGGGCCGACGCGGTACGACTCTTTCTGGACGATCTTGCGAAGCATCCACTTCCGTCCCCTGCCGAGCAGGTCGAATTGGCCAAAAGAGTTAGAGCTGGTGATGAGGTTGCAAAGGCCGAAATGGTCGCGGCAAACCTTCGTCTTGTGGTTCACTGGGCCCGCAGGTATCAGGATCGAGGAGTCGAACTCTCCGACCTGATTCAAGAAGGTACTTTCGGATTGATCAGGGCGGTTGAAAAATTCGACTGGAGGAGAGGCTTTAAGTTCTCGACCTATGCCACATGGTGGGTAAGGCAGTCCCTGCAGAGGGCAGTCCATAACCATGGGCAAGCGATCCGGCTACCCATGGAGGCGGCCGAAAGATCGAGAAGGGTCGACAATGTTACCAGGGAGCTTGCTGCCGACCTCGGAAGGAACCCGACCGAGGAGGAGATAGCGGAAGCTTCCAATCTTTCTTCGTCTCAGCTTGCAGACGTCCGACATGCCGCGCGAGTAGTAGCGAGCCTCGACCAGGCAGTCGGTCCTGAAGGCGAAACCAGCCTCGGGGATCTGGTTATCGGTTCTGATACTTCTTTCGAAGACAATGTCGATGAGGCCCTTGCTCGGGACCAGCTTAGAAAAGCGGTGGAGGAGCTAGATCCCTTGGAAAGGGCCGTAGTCACCCTGCGCTTCGGGCTAAACGGAGAGAGGCCGGCATCGTTGGAGGCTACAGCAAGAATGCTTGGCATCGGCCCAAGAAGGGCGAGAAGGCTGGAAGCGTCGGCTCTGGATAGACTCGCCGACCACCCCGGTCTAAAGGCTCCAGCGGCCTAAGTGTGAATCTGGTGCATTAATTGCTCAAGAGAAATTAAACCAAAGCCCGCCACCAAGTGGCGGGCTTTGGTTAATCGCCTCAATCACAGCTGGAAGATGCCATCCACAATCTCATCAATATCCGGCTTTTCCATTTGATCGATCGTTCCATAGATCAGAGGTCTACTTTGTAGTTCTAGACGCGACTTCACAAAAGCATTAGATTCAACCTGACTAGCAAAGCGGATCATCAAGGATGCCTGGAGCAACACTCCAAGCTCTGAAACGAAAGTCCTAGTGCCCCACTCATCGAATGTCCTACGATTCAATTGATCTAGTACCGACGCTACGGCAGCATCGTAAACACTATTCGAACCGCTCCCTTTTTTGAGTTCAATCTCTACCGCTGCCGCAGCCAACGGCTCCTTCGCCAAAGCACGCCGAACATCTAAAGCATTGACATTGCCAGCACCCTCCCAGATACCATTTAGCGGCGACTCCCTGAATAGGCGTGCTGAAATCGAGTCCTCAACGTAACCGCTTCCACCCAAGCATTCCATGGCTTCAGCGACAAATCCCGGTGCCCGCTTGCAAACCAAGAACTTCGATATTGCGACACCGACCCTTTTTAGCTGCGCTTCCACTTCATCCGACCCTGCCCCATCGGCGGCTTGGGCCATTCTTAACGCCATCAAAGTGGAGGCTTTCGATTCCAAAGCTAGGTCGACCAGCACATTTCTCATCAATTCATGCTCGACTAGCCTCTTGGAAAATGCCGACCTCTTAGATGCGAACCACACCGCTTGGACTAAAGACTGTCGCATGTGGGAAGCGGAGCCCACGAGTGAGTCGAGCCGACAGAAGCCGACCATATCCATAATCGTCTTAACTCCCCGACTCAGATCTCCGACCGGAAAGCCGACGGCGCCTAGAAACTCAATTTCCGCAGACGCATTAGACCTATTACCAAGTTTGTCCTTGAGCCGCTCGATGCGAATTCCATTCTTGGTTCCATCCTCAAGGATCCTAGGAACTAAGAAACATCCTTGTCCCTCGGGACCATATGCCAAT
>JAKBHQ010000022.1 GCA_021836665.1 Thermoplasmata archaeon | reverse complement strand
CTATCTGTGGTGCTAAACGGTCGTTTTTTGACACCATCGCAGTTCATGGCCATCTATTGGCTGATGAGACGCCACTTTGAAGAGCGGGGGCGAATCTGTTTCTACTCCGATCATTACTGATATCACTCATAGAGGCCTGCCGGCGGATTGATACCGATTCACCCGTCTAAAAAACCGCCTTTGTGCAACTTCCAGCCGTCAGACAAGCCGTCTTAGAGGCACTTCGACCTCCATCCAATTCTCCCACGAAGGAAACTGCTCTCCAAAAAAGCGGGAGATGCTCTCTGGACTCTCTGGTTTGGCCATCAAATAGCCCTGCACGTTATCGCACCCGAGTTCAAACAAGGTCCTTAGCTGTTCAGCGTCCTCTACTCCCTCCGCCACGGTCTCCATTCCCACGGTCCGGGCTAGATCGCTTATTGCCCTAACTATCGCAAGTGCGATGGGATCGAACGAAACATCGTCCACAAAGGCCTTATCGATCTTGAGTATGTCTGCCGGAATCTTTCGTAACGAACTCATCGACGAGTACCCGGTCCCAAAATCGTCAATTGCCACATGAAGTCCCCTGTCAAGAAGGGACAGGAGGACCGAAGACTCCTGAGACATAGCGACACTCTCGGTAATTTCGAGTATTAAGTTCGTCGCACAAAGTTCGCTCTTCATTAGAAGCTCTTCAAGGTCCCTGACAAACTCCGGATCTCGTAGCTGAATCCCCGAAACGTTTACTCCCATGGTAAGTGGCGGCCCATCTGGATCCGCGTCTAGCCACTTCCCGAGCTGGCTGCAAGCTTCATGGAGCACCCATCTCCCAACCGGAACGATCAGCCCGGTCTCTTCCAGCGCATCTATGAACTCTACGGGACCCACTAAGCCCCTTGTAGGATGATTCCACCTGATCAGCGCTTCGAGCCCGACCACCCTGCCCGATTTCAGCCCAACGACCGGCTGATAATAAAGAACAAACTCTTCGTTCTCTACCGCCCGAGCGAGGTCTTCACGAAGGATCGCCTTAGCCTCAAAGTCACTACGCAGGGAGGAACTCCATTCGAGCACTTCAACACCTTCAGACTTAGCAGCATGCATCGCCATATCCGCGTCGTTGACCAGTGTCTCAGAGATCTCTAGTCCTTGGATTGCAAAGGCTATCCCTATGCTCGCCTTAATGTGGACACTCTCGTATCGCTCCTCACCATCTGAGCCAACCCTGTTTACGACAAAAGGTCCAACCATGAATTGTTGCATGCGCCGAGCAACTTCTAAAGCAGCCTCTTTATTCTTTAAATCGAGAAGTAGCACTGCAAATTCGTCTCCGCCAAAACGAAAACAACCTTCTGCCTCAGAAGCTGCCGTCTGAACCCGGGTAGCGACCTGACGAAGTACTTCGTCTCCCACTTGGTGGCCAAAAGTATCGTTAATGAGCTTGAAGTCCTCTAGGTCCAATAGCAGCAGAGCCGCAGCTAACCCCTTATCGCTCGAGGAAACTCCACTCTGGCCATCTAGCGAGTCCTTGACTACTCTAGAAAATAGAGCCCGGTTACCAAGGCCGGTAAGGGAGTCGTGAAATGCCTCATAGAGCCGACTCTGCGCCTCGGCGTGAACGATATCGAAGCTGTGACCAACAATCAAGGCAACCAGGTCGATCGACACCATTTGGATGATGTGCGCCCAGGTCAATAGGGTATTTGGGGCATGGTCAAGTATCTGGTCGACGACCACCAAAAGGGTTACCCAGGCCGCAGTAGCCATCGAACCACTCAGGCCAAAACTGTATGCGGCAATACTTATTGGGACTAGATACGCGCTGAGCAGCAACAATAGAAATACAGCGGATGCGAGTCCGGACTTAAAATTCGACTCGATAACTTGATGAGCGACAAAAATTAATGCGATTGCGGACTGAATTACCCAGAAACGCCTACTCGCGAGGAGTCTCGGGTGCCACGCCACAAATCTAGAAAGCCCCTCCTTGGACGCCTTCGTCGTCATAGCCTGATCCTTCCATAGGGATTTCCTATCCCCATATCGACCGCCGCAGTGCTCCGCACTGTGGCGCAATAAGTGCAGCCAGCCGGTCCCTTAGGATTACCATGCGGGGCAAGTAGACAACCTAGCTACTATCCACGCCTGGTTACCTAACCAAAAACCTCAAAAACCGATGACTTAAGTCTCTTATTTATAAAACTCCGATATGACCAGCTCTAAGCTGGGAAAATGTCCCGTCCTTGAGGCATTGAATCTCAATGGAACAAATTAACTATCGGAATCGGCGGGTTTTAAATGAGCAATCTGAAGAAATAATGCTTGAAATTGATATTCCACTAAACACCGGGGCCAAATTGCTCTGAGGATATTTGGTACTCGTCCCTCAAACATTGGCCTTCCGCCACTCGCCAGTTACAAAAGGCAGTACAAGGCTAACTGTGGCACTTTCCGAGGAGCGAGCAACACCCTTTTTGTCAGCTTTCGACCACGCACCCGGCAGAAACTAGATTAAAGGACCTCTCCAGCACGCTCACTACGCCGTTCTGGGTAAGCCTTCCCTCGCGCGCAAAGCTCCTCGCTGCCTCAAAGGTCGTTCTCATCGCAGCTATACCGCATCTAGCCACAACCACGGATACGAGGTCTGGATCGACAAGTCCAGGGCTAACCGCCTTAACCTTTTCCTTCATCAGAAAGATAATCCTTGCCTCCCAATTTAGAAAGATCTTTGCAACCCGCGTCGCTGGAACAGTTTCACTTAAGGCCGGTACCTGGAGAAGAAGGGATTTACCGTTAGCCCTTTGCTCAAGTATCACAGTTC
>JAKBHQ010000057.1 GCA_021836665.1 Thermoplasmata archaeon | reverse complement strand
CTCAAAGAGGCAATCTTATGAAAGGCTGATCCTTGCGCCAAACGAATTGCGTAGTCGGATTGTCGAGTTGATCCGTTGCCAAGGTGAGCTGGGCGAAGAGGGAAGGATCCTGCTAAAAGTCAATGGCCTAGTAGATCCGGACATCATCGATGAGCTCTATGCGGCTTCCATGGCGGGGGTAAAGGTCGACCTGTTGGTGCGTGGGGTATGCGCACTGCGGCCGAGAGTTCCTGGACTTAGCGAGAACATCACGGTTAGGTCGATCGTGGGGCAGTTTCTCGAGCACTCAAGGGTCTTCTGCTTTGGAGGGGTAGGTGGCTCGGAGCGCCAGCTATTTTTTGGCTCGGCCGACTTGATGCAGCGTAACCTTGATCGAAGGGTGGAGCTTCTGGTACCCATTGTCGATCCGGCGATCGAGGCTCGAATTGTCGAGATTTTGACCCTCGACTGGTCGGATGACGTGCAGACGTGGCAACTCGACGCCGAGGGCCACTGGGAACGCCTAGAAAGAAGAGAGGGACGTTGTGCTCAGGCGCAGCTATCGGAATTGGCGATTGAGAGGTCGCGGACGATGATGGGAAGGGCCTAGCCGTGGCTATCGAACGGGAATACAAGCTTGACTCATCTGGAATCGCGGACCCCCTAAAAGTTGAGATAGGTACCGGACTTTCCAAAGTAGCCGAGACAAGAAAACAACAGCTTTCCCTCTACTTCGATTCGGCAGGTCTTGATCTGGGACGCTTGGGGATCGGGTTACGCTTTCGCACCGTCGATGACGAACCGATAAAGGGCGTTTGGACGATGAAGATACCGAGAAACTTCAACTCGGCTGGAGCAACACAGCGAGAGGAGATTGAAGTAGAGGGGGAGCGTAGCGAGATACCTGGCCCTATACGAAAGGTACTTCAACGCCTTAATCTGCTCGATTCGCTAATTCCAACTGTGAGCCTAAAAACCGATAGAACCAGCTTCAAAGTAGCAATGGACGGTGTGAAGCTTCCCATTGAGATAGACCTGGACCTTGTCGAATTTCTCGATGGGTCCGTCTATCGAGAGGTGGAGATCGAGGTCCAAAAGAGGGAGCTTGACGGTGTAGCTGCGTCCATCGCTGGGCGTTTTGAGTCCGCTGGGGGTATTCCAAGTAAAAAGACAAAGCTTGAGAGAGCTACCGAGAGGTCCCCGTATGGCCCATTAGCCGAGACGATTCAACCCGACCTTACATCATTAGAGTTCTGGTTGAGAAATGGTCTCCTTCTCAGTTCCTTAATGCTTAGCTCGCTTGTTGCCCTGCCAGGAGAGGTTGAGGCCTTCAGTTTTAGAGGTGTCGTCTGGGAAGCAGTTTGCTACCTTCGTGCCCTTGTGAGCGAGACCAGCGAAATTGAATTGCTTCTTGATGAGTATGCTGAGCTTTCAGGGTCTATATCGGAAGGCAGGGATTTCATAGCAAGCGGCGATCGCCTGGCGGAAAGCATCTACAATCTCCACTTCGCTCTATTCGGACCAGAATCTTCGGGGCATGACGCTCTCAAAGGGTTGGACCTTAGCGCCGTTTTGACTTGGGACGACGAGTATTTACGAAGCTTGCTCGCATCTGTCAGAAAGTTAGACGAAGTATTCAATTCCATAGAGGATCCTCCAAAGTCTATGACCTCGGTTGATAGGGTCTCATTGCTAGTCGACGAACTGCTGGATATTGTCATCGGTGCCGTACCGATAGGGATGGATATAACTCTTGCAAAGAGTGCTGCCGAGTTTTTTGATCTAGCGGTTGGCAAAAAAGTATCGTCAGTGTCTTCTGGCAAAACTGTCAATTTCCACGGGCTGAAGATAGCCCTTTCGCAGCTGCTGAAGGATCTTGAACTTCTAGAGAGGGCATAATTTGTAATGAATCCTTCTGGAAATGTTCCAAATGCCAAGGGGCCCGTGATAGCGGCATTGGATTTAGGGTCAAACTCATTTCATCTCGTCGTGGTAATAGCTCGACCAGATAGGAGCTTCCATATCGTTGCATCAGAGAAGAGAATGCTCCGGTTAGGTGAAGAAGTAGCTTACTCTGGTTCGATTTCGGCATCGAGTATCCAGAAGGCGGCCAAGACCGTCGCCGAGCTTTCAAAAATAGCGGAACTTGCGGGCGCCGAAGAGACGGTGGCCTTTGCAACCTCCGCGTTTCGAGATGCATCCAATTCCGAAGATGCGCTCGATGCTATTACGCAGGTATCTGGGGTTCACCCACACGTCATTTCTGGTGTACGTGAAGCTCAGCTTATATACCAAGCCGTGAGATCGCATCTAAGTCTTGAGCCGTTTCCGGCCTTAATATGCGATCTAGGTGGTGGCAGTCTCGAGCTGATCATAGGCGACCAGAGACAGAGTTACTTTACTTCGTCCCTTCCGCTAGGGGTGGGTCGGCTCAAGGCTAATTTTTCTGGCTCAGATCCACTTACACCCAAGGAGAGGGCCTCCCTTGTAGGTCATATCCACAAGGTGATGGAGCCGGCTATCTCAAGAATTGCCGACTTCGATCCTCGTTCAATAGTCGTCTCTTCGGGAACCTTTGGCGCACTACTTAGAGTCGCAAAGGCCTCTCGAGCTCCTTTTGGGACTGATGAACAGTTTGACGACGAACCCGTTGGCGTCAAGGAGATCCAAAAGATTGGCAAGAGGCTACTTGCCCTCGGCACTCAGAAGAGAATCACCATGGCCGGTATGGATCCAAAGAGGGTCGATCTTCTTCCTATCGGTTGGCTTGTGTTAAGCGAGATCCTTTCCGCCACCAAGGTGACCACCCTTCGTTATTCGGACTG
>JAKBHQ010000104.1 GCA_021836665.1 Thermoplasmata archaeon | reverse complement strand
CGTCGAGGGGTAGTTTTGTAATAGCGTCGAAATTGTTTGACTGAGCACGATTCGTCGGTTGGCAGTAGTCGACTCATCGATCAGTTTCGGTTTCAGTCGACGACTGTTAACCGAATATCCCAAAAAGGAGTTCATCGAAATTTCTAGCCGGGGATTTCTACGGCGGCGGGAGTTTTGCTCCATTATCGGAATCGGTCGGCCTAATTTGAGTCAGCCGATTTTCCCCAAAGCGCGGAAGTTACACGGTCGATTTTTGCGATCCAGCCCACTGTCGATTACTTGTTTTGCAATGCTAGTTGCGGCGTGTGGACCAACATCACAGGATAGCCCGGCCAATGGACCTTCGGTAACTCCGACCAGATACGTGACTTCCCCCTCAGGAGCTGATGTTGCAAGCGGAGTTTTTGTAAAAGGTGTTCGACTCGGCGGATTGTCTATCTCTCCAATGCCTTCCGGAAGTGCCAAGGACCATCTAGAACTGACCTGGAGTCAAGCCGCTAAGTTATTTAGGTCGTCCACCTCCGAGGAAGGTGTCCACCTAAATGCCATCTTGGGCTTCGGCCTGGTTTCGCTATCCGGTTCGAAGCAAGCCCTTGGTGGTTTAAAAGTGGACCACCGTCCCGCCTGGGTCGGAATAGCCTGGGGTGAGATTACTAGCTGCCCGGCGATGAGGACCTCGAAGGAATCCAACGTTCTCAAGGCTGCAGCTAAGCCGATTTACTCTGCTGTGGTGATTTATGGCCGAGGGGGCAAGGGTGCCTTCTCCTACGATAGCCGAGGTCACCTCCCTTGCGGTGGAGCTATTTCTGGGCCAATAATAAGGCCCGCTCGTGAGGTGAGGTCTGTACCATGGATTCTAAAGAGCATTGACGGTGCCGGCGTCGTTCAGGTTGGCCTTAGCACTTCAAGCTGCGGACAGCTCTTTTCCGAGTCTGCATCGGGCAACTTGAAAACTGGAAAGTTCACCTTGAGTGTGGACGAGAGCTTACCATTTGATCCAAAAGGATGCTCTTTAGCGGTTTCGAGGCTGATCTCGATCTCGCTATTGCCTCCATCTCGTGTTACCAATACTGTCCTTCCAAGTGGGGGCATTGTCGTCGATCATGGGCCAATCGGAGCTGCTTCCGTCCTCCAGGTATCAAAGGTATTGGGTGGAGGAAGTTAAATGAAGGAAGTCGAATGAAGGAAGTCGAATGAAGGACAGAGGTACTAGCGCTCGAAGTGGGAGAAGGACTGCGGAGGGTTAGCTTCCTAAGCGCAGTAGAACGGCAAGTCGTCTGGCCTGGCGGCCCAGTAGAGGTTAGATTTGCCATTGGGTGAGTGTAGCTGGTGGGCCCAGGCCCTATCCATTTGCTGCACGAGATAGCCGCAAAGGGAGGAGCACGAGGTGGCACTTGAGGATGGATTATCGAATGAGCGTCGATTATTTCAGGAAGCGCTACAGGGGTGCCTCGAGCTGGTTGGCCAAATAGATGACACCAAATGGGAAGAGCCAGCGCTTGGAGATTGGGACCTGCGATCACTTCTCGGGCATACCGGTCGAGCCATGTCGACGGTGGAGGCCTACCTATTGCAACCCGACTCCGGCATTCTTCCCTTGCTAGCGAGTCCCAGTGATTACTTTCGAGCTGCGAAAGCAGGTCTTTCCGATCCACGAGCGGTGTTAGATCGAGGCAAGGCCGCCGGCTTGGCTCTAGGGATTGATCCGAAAGGGGCAATTATCGAGTTGGCCGACAGGGGAAGGGCTGCAATGCTTGGCGCAGCTAACGAGGCTTTTGTAACGACCCCCGTGGGAAAGATGCGACTTGATGACTACCTTCCTACCCGGACCTTCGAACTAGCGGTACACTCGGTCGACATAGCGACTGTGCTCAATCTTGAGATTCCAGAAGTTCTATGGCGACCTATCTACGCTTCGCTGGATTTGGCTATTCACCTGCTGGATGGGATTGATAATGCCGTACTGGTTTTGTCGGCGATAACCGGAAGAAGGGGGATTGAGAAGGGGTTTAGCATCCTTTGACCTTCTAGAAACCGATAGCTGTTTAAAAAAGGCGAACTCCTGATCGGACATTTAGTAATGTATCAACGCCTTCGGTGGAGTTTCTTTCAATAAAGCCACTCCATATTGCTATTCCCTGTGGTGCGCTAGTTAGTTGTCTGGACAAAGTATTCCATAATTTGGCAAAGCAGGGCGCAGCGCAGGAAGAGTGGCTCCCCAAGAGGGCAATAACTATGATGTCTGTGAGTCGAGGTGAGGGGAAGAATTGGGCATCGCTGACATTTCTTATACCGACATTGATCAAATGCTCGCCACTTACCCACTTGTGGTTTTAGAGTTCTGGGCGCGTTGGAGCGGATCGACGCGCGCTTTTGAAGTTACTTATGAGGAAGCTGCTAGGCAGAATTCGGATATTGTTTTTCTGCGGGCGGACATTGGTCAGGAGCCCGAACTCGCTGCCCGCTTTGAGATCGATTCGGTTCCGGTTTTGATTGGGTTCTACAACGGTTTTACTGTCCTGAATCGACCTGGGGCTCCAAGCCCGATCCAGCTGGATAAGTTTTTGGATAAGCTACGCAATTCAGACCCCGATGAACTCCTGCGAAGGGAATTCGGTCTCGGAGATGGTGGTGGAATAAAGGGAGTCCGGCGCCTCTTCAAGGGCCGAAGGAAGTAATCCAGAACTAAGCATCGCTTTGGCACATCCCTGACAGTGACCGGGCTTGCCCCGAAACTGGTGTTTCCTGTTTGGACAGTTGGCTACGACCAGAAGCTGGCGATCTGTGAGGCAGTCTTTTGACCCT
>JAKBHQ010000273.1 GCA_021836665.1 Thermoplasmata archaeon | reverse complement strand
CCACTCTTTGTCGCAAAGTCGGTCGGACTGGCTTAAACTCCTCGGGCCAAATGTAAGTTTCCCCACACAATTGATGGGACAAAAGCTTTATTCCACTACCCCTCTTTTTGTAAATGAAATCGTGAAAACAACTACTCCGATTGGAATATCCCTAACAACTACCCTCAATGGCAAATATCCCGTAGTAGTTCATGAGGGCGTCGAGGGCAACAAAATCGTCATAACTGGACTTTCTGTCTCCTGATCGGAAATGAGGCAAACAACGCCAGATCTACTCGCTGATTAACAGGCACGTCAAGATGGCTAATTCCGACCTAAGTATCTCTAATAAGTGTCTCTAAGGTTAGCGCTGGCAAGCCCCGGGGTATCAGAGGAGTTCATCGAGAAACCGGTTCAACCTCACCATCGTTTCCGAGTCAAACGCTTTACCTTCCGAGGCGATCGCAACCTTTATGCGGCTGTAGGTTTCCGCCTCCATGCCGCAGTCTCGGCAAAGCTCCAGATGATAGCTGATCGCTTCGACGAGTACTTCGTCCCTAAGTTCGCTATCGAGATACTGTTGCAGGCATCGGGCGGCAGTTCTACAGTGAATTGACTTTGGATGATCATCGTCCAAGCCGTGATCGATCATTGCTCACCTCCGATTAGCCCCTGCTTTGCTAACACCTCTTTCACTTGTCGTCTTCCACGATGAAGACGACTCATTATCGTCCCTACAGGAACCCCCATTACGTCGGCGGCTTCTTGATAGCTAAGGCCGTCGATATCTACAAGTTCAACCGCTATCCGATAGTGGCTAGAAAGGCCTAGAATCGCCCTCTTTACATTGGCGACAAAATCGTTGCTCTCAGCGAGATCCTGAGGACTCGCCTCTGGGGACCTATCAGGATGCTGCTCCAAGGTCTCGGTATCGCCCGAAAGTATCGGCCTGCGCTTTCGTCCAGCGTTGATAGCCGTGTTGCGCAGTATCGTCAGCAGCCACGCTCTCAAGTATCTGCCATCGAACCTATCCCAGGCCCTAAATGCCTTCGTTAGCGTCTCCTGGACCAAATCCTCGGCTTCCGCTGCGCTGTATGACCTGGCCACGTGCAACAGGATTGGAATCTCAGGCCGAACGGACTCGGCAAATCCGAGACTATCGGCCTGGAGTACTTCGGGGGGAGCTTCTGGCGAACTCGTGACATTGGTACCAGCCGAATCGATACCATTTGACTCAGAAATAACGCTCACCTCACCGAGTTCATCGAAAAACGATCCGCTAAGGATTTCAGCAAAGTTGGCTACTGCCTGCCTGCATCCTTTATCCACCATACCCGCATCGATCCGCTTGAAGGCTGAATATTGCATCCATGGACTGCGCAGCCCTGCTCACTAAAAACACCAAAGAATTGGCCGGGCGTTAGCTGAAATCGGTACATAGAAAACCACACTAAAGCAGGACGTTTGGATTCAAGGTCCTGCCTGGATTGAATATAGCTATCAAATCATGCATTCTCGCCATTTCCTGCTCTGAACGAACAAGTGACAAGAACTCCTTCTTCAGCGTCCCAATACCGTGCTCGGCCGTTATCGATCCGTCAAGTTCGGCTACCCTGCGATAAATCTCCACCTCGGCTTGGTCCAAAACTTCCTCTTCGCCAAGGAGGTTCACATGAATATTTCCATCTCCAAGATGGCCAAATCTAATTACATCAAGACGCCCAGCGAGATCTGACTGCACTTCGTCCACGGCTCGCCAAAGTTCTCCGAGTGCTGATACCGGAACAGACAGGTCCAATTTAAGTGGCTCTCCAACCCTTTGGATAGATTCGGTAATTGACTCTCGCCATTGCCATAGGCCCAACCAGGTGTTGTTATCGACTCCCAGAAGAGTCGACTGCAACTGCGAGGTGAGCAAAGTCCCTTGGAGGATCTCCATCAGCTCATCGCTAGCACTTGCGTTAGATGAAATTTCTAATAGAACCACCACCTCGAAGGCTTCTCGAATGGGGAAAACAACCCCTTTGGCCCCTTCGACAATTCGAATTGCCCGCTTTGAAATCATCTCGATAGCAGAAACTGCCTCCGTCATTCGACGTACCTTCCCAGCAAAGGCTACAGCGTCAGTGATCGTTGCGAAGGGAACCATCGCAACGGCCCTTGACGCTAGCACCGGAACAAGGCGTAAAGTAAGTTCCGTAATCACCCCGAGCGTCCCTTCCGAGCCTACGACCAGCGGGGTAAATGATATTCCACTGTTGTCCTTGATCAGAGGAACGCTTCGCTGGGACTCGGTCCCGTCCCCCCAAACACATCTGAGGGAAATTACAGACGAACGCATCGATCCATATCGCAATACGTGGAGGCCACCTGCATTTGTGGCCGCCATACCGCCTAGGGTAGCACTTCCTCGTGAGGCTAAGTCCACTCCCAGAGTCAGGTTGTACTTCATAGCTTCAACTTGAAGCCGCTCCAAAGTCACACCTGCATCCGCCGTGGCGACGAGGGTGTCCGGATCGACCGCACACCTGGCGCTCAATCGACCCAAGCTGAGGAGCACCTCTCCTTCCAGTGGCACCGAGCCACCAGAGAGCGAGGTATTGCCGCCCTGTATCTGGAGCTTAATGTGATGATTGATCGCCGCCTGAACTACACTCAAAACCCCTTGATGATCCCTTGGGCGGACGAGCAGATCACATCTACCGCTAACTCGTTTGGTCCAATCGGTTGTAAAAGCTGCGATCAACTCTGGATCTCGCACGACCGCTCCCGGGTCGAGCTTTGTATTAATTTCCCTGACGAAGTTACCCAAGTTAGAATTGCTCACT
>JAKBHQ010000112.1 GCA_021836665.1 Thermoplasmata archaeon | reverse complement strand
GTGCTAAGTTTGTTTTTAATCGTCCATGGCCAGTAAGACTTACCATGAAAAGTTAACCGAGAGACTTGCCAGCCACCGCCCAATCTTGGGGTGGAACTTCGTAGATTACCACGCTGATCGCCTCTGGAGATACATTGAGGGTCTCTCGGACCACGTCGGTCAGCCTTTTGGCGAGCAACCTCCGATCCTCTGCGCTACTTCCTTCGAACATTGAGACCTGTATGAGCGGCAAAATACACCCCAACTGAAGTTAGATTCGAGCTTTCAAGGAGATCATACTGCAAATAGCGGTGAGAAAAGGACTGATTATCCCCAGAGTCCAGATGGTAGAGGCTCACAACGATCCTGGTTTCTTTGAAGCGGGTCTGTAACTTGTTTTCAGCCTTAGTTTCAACTGCGAGCTGGCTCACATGGGGGACCGATCCGCCTCCAGATCGCTTTATGAGGTGAATATTTCCGGATTCTTTCAGGATAGTTATATTCTTTGAGACAATGTCCGCAGAAACCCTACTACCTGGTAATTTGTCCGATAGCTTTCTCTGGTCAGCCCCCATATTGGAAAGTAGTGTGGGATCACTGAGCCGTAGAGGCTGACGGAATCTGCCATAAGAGCATGTCAGAAGGTATGTGTCCTCCCGTAAGCTCGAAGTTGCTGACAACTAAAAAGGTGCTAAAACGCAGTTAAACACAAAGACTGTATCGTTGCAGCTAGACGGCTTGGAACGACTCTATTGGACGTTTTTCTTTTGAAAGGCCGTCGTCTGGGGAAAAGATTTGTCGCTGTCCGGTAGGGCATTCTGGCACTATGTGATAGATTTAGGGGCGTGGTTCACTCGCGCTTCTGGCGTCCGGGGTTTCTGGCGGCATAAGGATTTGTGGCAAAGTCCTATGCATAACATGTTGGAGGCTCAGGTCAAGTGGGGGGGACCGTGTTTGACTGTGGACAAATGTCTCCGCAGTTAGTAATTGAAATAGGGAAGGTTTCAAGGGGCAAATGAGACTATCGCTTAAAAAGCGAGGCGCGACTTTCGTGGCTGGGGCCGCCGTAGCATCAATGGTGCTGGCGGCTTGTGGCAGCGGGTCGTCCTCGTCTTCATCTTCTGGTACGACGGCGGCGCAAACGAAGATCGCCGGCGGTACTGCATACTTCGCAGAGGGGCCTGGGGCACCTCCGAACTACATATTTCCAATGACACCGGGTCAGTTTTTCTCGATCAACAATCTCGCTCAGTTCCAGATACTCATGTATCGTCCGCTGTATTTCTTTGGAGTCGGACAGCAGGCGGTGATCAACAACTCATTGAGTCTGGCTAATCCACCGGTCTATTCGAACAACAATCAGACTGTCACGGTTACATTGAAGCCATACGTCTGGTCTGATGGCGAGACGGTGAGCGCCCGTGACGTGGTGTTTTGGATGAATCTACTCAAGGCAAACACATCGGGTTGGGCCGCTTACGTTCCGGGGTCATTCCCTGACAACGTCACTAGCTACCAGGCCACAAGCGCAAACACGGTCGTTTTCAACCTGAACAAGAGTTACAACCCGACCTGGTTTACCTATAACGAACTTTCTCAGATTACTCCACTTCCGATGGCGTGGGACAAGACGGCTGCGACCGATCCTACCCCTAGTCCTACTGCGGCGAATCTGCCGGATACGACGACTGCGGGCGCACAGGCGGTCTATAAGTTCTTAGATTCCCAATCGAGGGACGTCTCAACTTACGGCACCAATCCAATTTGGCAAGTCGTAGATGGTCCGTGGAAATTGTCATCCTTCACCACCCAAGGTAAAGCGGTATTCGTCCCGAATGCTAAGTACTCTGGACCGGTCAAGCCGAGCCTCTCGCAATTTGTCGAGTTGCCCTTTACCACAGATACTGCTGAGTTCAACGTCCTTTCCGCCGGTAACGGTGCGATTACTTACGGGTATATACCAGTCCCAGACCTAGCACAAAAGGCTCGTATAGTTAGTCAGGGATACACCTTTAATCCTTGGTATGACTTTGGTATCAACTACTTCGTTGAGAACTATCACAATCCGGTTCTTGGACCCGTCTATTCGCAGCTTTACTTCAGGCAGGCATTCCAGGAGCTGGTAGATCAGCCCCAGTGGGTTACCTCGTTCTACAAGGGACTAGCTTCGCCGACTTACGGTCCGGTTCCGACGCACCCGGCTAACCCATTTGCCGATGCGACTTCAATGACCAATCCGTATCCCTACTCCATATCAAATGCGATTGCACTTTTGAAGGCTCACGGCTGGACCGTGACGCCAGGTGGGGTAGATACCTGCACGTCTCCCGGATCTGGTGCAAATCAGTGCGGAGCTGGAGTAGCGGCTGGGACGAAACTTTCGATGGGACTCCAGTACATGTCTGGTGCGACTGCTTTAGCCCAGTCGATGGAAGCCCTGAAGTCAGCGGCGTCTCAAGCAGGAATTCAGATTGCACTGTCGTCTGCACCGTTCAACCAGGTCATTTCCAATGCTGTTACCTGTAAGCCGACCGACGCAAGTTGCAAGTGGACCATGGAAAACTGGGGCGGTGGCTGGGAGTACTCTCCTGACAACTACCCAACAGGTGGAGAGCTCTATGCGACCGGAGCTGGATCGAACTACGGAAACTATTCCGATCCTAAGACGGATGCTCTAATCAATGCGACCCACACCTCGGCTAACCCGCAAGCTGCTCTGAATGCCTATCAGGACTACCTTGTGAAGCAACTGCCGAACGTATGGCAGCCGTATCCTCCTTATGAATTGTCGATGATAAGTAACAAGCTCGGTGGAGTGACCCAGAACGCATACCTGG
>JAKBHQ010000252.1 GCA_021836665.1 Thermoplasmata archaeon | reverse complement strand
GTTCAGAAGTTGAATTTGCGAATGAAAGATTAGGAGCAGTTGCTAGATGGCTTTTGTGGATACAGACCCAAGGGGAAAATTAAAGGGTTTAGCAGGGACCCCTACCAATGGGGAAATGGGCGGACTTGACTTTGCTAACTTCTATGAGTCAACCCCGGAAATTCAATCGGATGTCGAAAAGACCTGGCTTACCAGGGGGCAAAGTTTTGTGGTGGCCTACTCGATCCTTAAGCAAGGCGCCGCAGTCCGTCGTGACGAACAGCTGGACGAATATGTGATACTTCTTCCGGACAACTCCGTTACCGCCAAGCTAACTTCGGGATCCCAGACCTACGAAATACCGGCTAGGAGCCTGGTGATCGTTCCTCCGGGGGCGAGCGAGGTCCAATTGGAGACGACCGGGAGACTGGTAAGGATCTTTTCGACCGCCGCAGTGGACCTCGCTCAAAGAAGCGTGAATGCCGATTCCTACCAATCGCCTAAGCCAAATGTCGCCCCTTTCGAACCTTGGCCAGCGCCACCAGAGGGGTATCGAGTCCGGATCTACTCCCTCGACGTCGAACCCGAGCCGGGCCGTTTCGGACGGATCTGGAGGAGCACCAATTTGATGATCAATTTTTCTGAGCCTCGGCCCGGACCGAGGGACGTGACGAAGATGTCCCCACACGTCCACGAAGACTTTGAGCAAGGCTCGCTGGTGTTGGAGGGATCCTTTGTCCACCACGTCCGCTGGCCGTGGGGAACGGACCTTCGCTTCTGGCGACAAGACGAGCACGCAATTTGTGCCGGCCCGTCCCTTGCGGTGATTCCACCAAAATCCGTTCACACATCCCAGCAGGTGTCGCAGGGAATCAATCAACTAGTTGACATATTCGCTCCTCCGAGATTTGACTTCTCTGAAGTGGAGGGATGGGTGCTAAACGCCAACGAGTACCCGATGCCGCTACGAGGTAACGATGGCTGAATCCTTTGAAATCGAGGTCGGAGACCCCGAGTATCGTCGCTGTGACCCAGATGAACTACTAGCGCTCAAAGGCTTGCCGGTGGCCAATATAGGGGATGCGATGGACCGCCTTGGAATAGCGGGATCCGGGATCGCTCCGATATGGAAAGGAGCAAAGGTCTGTGGAAGCGCATTTACGATCTGGACTCGTTCGGGCGACAATCTAGCCATCCACCAAGCACTAGCGCTGGTGCGTCCCGGAGATGTCATGGTGATCAACGGAGGCGGCGATCCTACGAGGGCATTGATCGGCGAGCTAATCGCTACTAGGGCCAAGCTCGCTGGGGTAACCGGGATTGTAATTGACGGAGCGGTGCGAGACGCCGAAGCCATAGCGGAACTCGGGCTAGCCGTATTTGCCGGCGCTATCTCGCCGGCGGGTCCATTCAAGTTCGGACCAGGAAAGCTTCTTTGCAACGTTGCGATAGGCGGCGTGAGCGTCTCCCCTGGAGACGTAGTAGTCGGCGACGGCGATGGGATAGCGGTAGTGCCGCTAAGCAGGGTGTCAGAGGTAGCTGGCCGGGCTGCGGGCATTTTCGCCAACGAAGAGATCAAAAGGGAGGGGTACTACAAGGGAGTTCGTTAGCTGTGGCTCTTATTTGGGTGGGGATAAGCGGGGTAGCAACTGGTGCTGACACGGGCCCATGAGAGCAGATGAGATGTTGAGCTGGAAATGATCCAATCAGGGTCAGTGTCGGCTCCGATGGTATGGACAAAAAAGACCAACGGTGGACTAAATGGTTCGATCGTAAATCAGTACAAGGGGGAGCTTTATGCAAAGAAAACTAAGGTTTGGCGTTCGCCAAGGCGTAATTGGCATCGGTTTGGCAACATTACTAGCAGCTTGTGGGTCGTCTTCAGCGTCTTCGGGGTCGTCCACAACCGCCGGATCGACGGCGAGCACCGCCGCTGGACCGATATTGATCGGCCTTGCGACGCCGCTAACCGGCGGGGCGCCTAGCGAAGGTCGCTCCGAAGAGCAGGTGGCTAATGACTTTGTTTCGAAGATAAACAGTTCGGGTGGCATCGACGGTCGCCAAGTCAAGTTGATTATTCGTGATACTCAAATGACGCCAACCGGTGCGGTGTCGTCATATGAATCTCTGGTCAGTGCCGGCGTACAAGCGGTGGTCGGCGAATTCACTTCGACAGCTTTCCAGGCGGCATGTGCGGTTGCCCAACAGGAGAAGGTGGTGCTAATTGGTCACGCCTCTGCCACTCAAGGCCTGACAGACGGGAAAACATACTGCTTCAGGGACGAGTATCAGATCAATCAGGCATCTGGGGCGATGTTCGGCGTCGCTAAGGCGAACCATTGGAACCCGATAGCAATTGCAACAGACACCAGCAGCTTCGGTGCGGGTGAGAATCAGTCATGGTCAGCGCTGGCGGGTCAGTATGGAATCAAGATCGCCACCAACGTAACTTGGGGTTCGCCGGCAGCGACACTCACCGCCCAGGTGCTAAACATCGCTCACAGTGGAGCCAAGGCGGTATTTGTTGGCTCGCCATCAGGAGCGGATGTCACGCTATTGGCTTCCACAATGGTGCAGCTTGGGGTGAAGATCCCGATCTTTGGTCCCGGTGGTGTCAATGGACCGGGCATCGTCAAGACCGCTGGACCGTCGTATTCTCAGCTTCCCGGCGTCTACAACATAACCAGCTACGACTCTGCGGTGCCCAAGGAAGCGGCCTTTATGGCTAACCTTGCGACCGAGACGGGACTTCCTCAAGGCGGTGGAAATATGACCCGACTCCAAGATGCATTCGGAGTAATAGCCGCAGCACTGCAAAAGACCCATGGCCAGGGCGGC
>JAKBHQ010000429.1 GCA_021836665.1 Thermoplasmata archaeon | reverse complement strand
TCTGTCGTAGCGCTAACCCACCTCCTTTGCTACTTTTCCTGCAGTGCAGGCAGGATTGAGAAGATCCCAAGCCGTCTCGGACCCAGCGGGGTCAAAGAAGCACAGCGATGCCGTCGGCAAAGGAGCGCTGCATGCGAGGGGTGCGGCAACAGGAACTCTCGTAGCCGCTGGAATCGCCCTCTGTAGAGCAGTTGATCGGTAGGCTTGTCTGGTGGCAATGGGATCAGAGTTCGCTCACCTCGGCGGCTATCCGTTCGAGGTGCGTTACGGCAATGGGTCACTGGTTCGGGCGCAGGCCGCTGCCGATGTCGCCGCGGACGGCTACTGCTACTTCAGTCGTCTGTTTTCAGGAGTTAAGCCTGATATTGCCCTGATCGTGGCCAATGAGACAGAATGGGAGGGTAGGCAGCCATACGGGTTGCCGTTTTTTAACGATGACGACGGTCAGATCCGTCCCGGGATCGTGGTGATGCCGTCCGGTAGCGGAGCCTTCTGGACAGCAATGGAACAGGACCTCCACGAGGTGTCACAGCGCTCTTACATGCGGCTGCTCGCGACATACCCCGATGGCGCGGGCGGCCTGGATCTCCAGCCATTCTTCGATCTCGTCACGATCCATGAACTCGGCCACGCATTCGAAACGCTCGGGGATCTCAGGCTACCGACCTTCTGGTTAAGCGAGATCTTCGCAAACCTGGCCCTCCACGCTTTCGTCGCGACGAGAAAGCCGGATAATCTGAACAACCTTGAAGTG
Organism: Thermoplasmata archaeon; assembly: GCA_021836665.1. The sequence goes on along the minus strand of JAKBHQ010000429.1, from coordinate 2,070 downwards.
CTCTCCACCGTGGGGGCGCAGAGTCGGCGCCTACGCTCTCGGATGCGCGCAGATGGATATAGCACGCTGGAAGAACTTGAAGCCCATTACACGGGTGGTGATGACCCGATGAACCCGCTGAACTACGTCTGGTACCAGTATCGGTGGCAGCGTCTCGCAGCGAAGGTGTTCGATGCCGACGGCGAATGCGGACTTGTACGATTTTGGGATACTTTTCACGCAAACGATCGCCTCAGCTCCGGCCAGGTCACAGCGGCGTCGCTGGCCCCGCTGCTAATGACCGAGGTAAGCGAAACCCTCGGCCGGGCAGTCCAAGATTGGCGTTGATGACAATCCTCCCCGCCCTTACAGACGGAGCTTCCTAGGCCGCTCATGCGGCCTCAGGTGGTTGACGCTTCATCGGGTCGCTGTGCTTGTTAGCGTGCGGTGTCCCTCCACGTCCTTTGACCGCAAGTCCTGCGGCGAGAATATTCTGTGCTGCATTCACGTCTGCGTTACTCGTATACCCACAAGATAGACAACAAAAGACCGCTTGGTTCTTGCGATTCCCTTTGTCCGTGTGTCCACACCCAGAGCAACGTAGGCTCGTGTATGCAGGGTTGATAGAGACTATTGCAACCGGCGCTGTGGCATGGGTAGCCTTGTCGGTTAGTCGTTGGCGGAACATTCCCCAAGCCTGAGATGATATTGCTCGGTTTAGTCCCCTCTTCTGGCTTACTTGCTTGCCAGGCTTGTCTTTGGTGCCACTGGCTGATTTGGACATGTTCTTGACCCTCAAGTCCTCTACTACGATCAGGTCGTAGTCACGCACCAGATCGGTTGTCTTTTTCTCGATCCAGTCCTTTCGTCGGTCAGACTCACGGGCATAAATTTTGGCTACGACTAGCTTGGTTCTTGCTCTCCTGTTAGAGCCCTTGACCTGTCTAGCTAGTCTGCGTTGTAGTCGCCTCTTGCGTTGTCGCTCTCCGGGGCTAAGAAGCTTTGGCATACGGATGTGCATTCCATCCGAAGTCGTGATGGACGATGCTATTCCCATATCCAGCCCTACTAAGGCTCCGGTAGCTTCACGCTCGATCTGTGGAGCTGGGCGAGTGAAACTTACAAACCATCGACCCGAACGATCTAGGGTTATTCGGGCAGACGTAGCAGTCTCTATGTCCTTCCATTCACGAGTGATGCGAAACTTGACCCATCCGGCCTTTGGAACCAAGACCTGACCCCACTTGTGGTGGATGCGTCTAACAGATAAATCTCGTATGTAAAATCCTTCGTTATCTCCAGCTTTGCGCCAAGTTGGGCGAGAGAAATGATCCGGTCTCTTCCACCAGTTTTGAAAAGCTCGGTCTAGGTCGCGTAGAGCCTGTTGCTGGACTGCCGATGACCCCTCGGTGAGCCAAGTGAACGCTTGTCTTGCTTCGGCTAGCTCTTTAGCCTGGGTGCGGTAATTGATCCTGGCCGTCCTGTCCTTGCGCCAGAGATTCCTTTGTTCGAGACCCAAGTTGTAGACAAAACGCGCATTTGAGCAGTGCATAACTAGGATTTCGTTGTTATCTAAGTTCGGGTACAACCTCTGACGGATGCTCATGGGTGCAGTTTGACCCCTGGGTGTGACATTATTCTCTGTCGAAACCATGTAGAGGCTTCGACGTTAGTGCTATCCTTCCCCTCCCTTACGGAAGGAGTTTGACGCAGATAATGATCAAGTTGGTTTCGACGGCTATCTGACTATCCAGCACCTCCGCCCAACGAGGCGGCGAAATTAGATTTCTTGGATTAAGTGGCTTCTCTAACGGCTAAAGCCGCCAGCTACTTTTCACGCAACTTGGTCGGCGGAATGTGGCCAGTCCGGCTCGGAGGATGTTTCTAGCGGCGTGCTCATCTTGATGGACTTCATCACCACAAGATCGGCACTTGAACACCGCTTGAGTGGCACGGGCCTTCCTTAGCCGCGCTCCCGCAAGCTTCGCAGTGATCCGAGAGGTACCGATGGTCTACCTCGACCAATCGCCGCCCAGCTTCTTCCGCTAGGGTTACCCAGCAAAATTGAACAGGCGTTACGCCGGCATTGCG
>JAKBHQ010000394.1 GCA_021836665.1 Thermoplasmata archaeon | reverse complement strand
TTTGAAAGTCCATTGAGGACGTAAGCCTGCACGCGGTGCTGGGCCGGCGTAAGGATAGTGCCTTCGGCGCTTTTTTTTGAGACTCTTCCATGAGCAAGTCGAAGCTCAGCCACAATCTGATTCGATAGTGTGAGTGCACCGTGGGAGTTGCTCAGTTCTAGGGCCGAAGTTAGTACGGGCCTCGCCAGTTTTGCACCAAAGTGCTTGCGTATAAAAGATCCGTAGGAGAGAAGCGTATTGGCCTCGTCCAGCGGCATCCCAAGTTCTTGGTAGATCGATATTGCGTTGTTGAAGTGATCCTCAGCATCTCCTGTGACACCCTCCGCCTGGCAGAGCAATGCCCGGGCATACGACACTATCGCTTTGGGAGTTTTGAGGTGACTAAAGGTATCTGTTTTTGAGAGGATGTCGATGATCCGCCGTACCTCGCTAAACTGCCCATTTGCCATATAGGCCGCTATGGCGGTGTTGTGCCAAGGGGCCGAGTTCGGATCGTGGACTCCACTTTGGGTGGTCAATTTTTCCATCGTTTGCGCACCCCTTCCCGCCGCAGCCAGCTCTCCCTTGTAGAGCGCTATGTCTACTTCCGCCTTTGCCTGCCAGAACCTCAGCATTGGATACCAAGTATCAGGACGAGAGCGAAGGGCTTCTCTGACTGCATCCAAATGCTGGTAGGCTATTTCTAGCTCACCCTGGTGAAAGCAGATATTTGCCAATCCAACCTCCACCCAAGTTCGCCGAGATCGGAGAAGAGGTCCCAGTGAAGAGAGAGTTTCTAAAAGACTTCGTGCCTCATCGAGGCGCCCAGTTCTGGTGAGTGTGTCGGCATAGGCGATGTCGAAGTAGCTCCTCGTCAAAGGACGCCAACCCAGGTCGAACTCGCGGTTAGCCCTTTGATAGTATTCCTCGACTAGTGAAAATTCCTCTCTAAACTTTGCGACCTGCATCTTTGATAAAGCTGGTATCCAAGCGGGCAGGGACGGCGGACTGCCTTCATTAAATATGATTTCGGACTCGCTTGGAGGGTCGATTGTCGCTGGGACGGAATATTCAACATCACCCACCAGGGAGTCCAGGTTAATTTCGGCGAACTCGATTATCGACCTGATGACACTGTTCATCCATTTCGATCGTTGGGTCCCGAGGCGCAAAATCGCTTCTTGAACGAATTGATTTACATGGCGGGGCCCCAACGTGTAGAAGGTGTTGAGCGCAAGCTCCAGGAGATAGATGGCTGATTCGTCGGGATCGATATGGCTCATGAGCCTTGCCGCCTCTTGGCATTCGGCCTGTGAGATTTCGATTTCGCCGAGGGCATAGTTAGCTTTTGATTTTAAATGTTTAGCCCTTGCGAGGCTTGTGCCATGGAACTTCTGCAACTGGAGCAATTTAGTGAGCTGGTGCACCACAATCTGTGGCTCGCCGGCGTCCACAAGTGCGCTGCATATGTGGAGAATCGTTTCGGGAGGGGTTAGATTTCCCATTAGAGCCAGAGCTTGTGAGTACCATCTGATGGCAGTCTGGATATCTCCCAGTTTTGCAGCTAGATCGCCCGCCTGGACGGTGACCTCCAGTGCGTCTCGGTCTCCTTTTAATTCTCCCCTTCCTGCATGAGATGCACACCACTCGGGCCCGTAGCCGAGACTCATTAGCTCGCGGAATATGGCTTGATGAACCTGCATTCTGAGCGGTCCCTGGATTGACTCGTAAATTATTTCCCGAATCAATGAGTGGGAGAACTTGATGTTTGTGGAGATCTCCGAAGAGAACACCCCAGACTGTACGAGGCGGTCAACGATATCGATAGCTTCTAAGGAGCTCGACCCAACCACTTTGAGTACGACAGACAATGGGAATTCATCTCCCATCGCTGAAGATACTCTGGCGAATCTAACTGTTTGGGGATCGTTGCCAATGAGTCGGTGAATGTCTAGTCGGCTCGAGGTCACCGCGACTTCGCCGGTGTCGAGGACGGAATGAACTGGAAACTCCTGTGGGTAGTCCCTTGCAAGCGACCCGGAAATGTCCTTCGCAAAATGGATTAAAAGTAGCGGGTTCCCACCGCAAGCGATTTGAGCTCGCGACAGCAAGCTAGGGTCGGGATTAGTGCCAGTGTGGCAACAAATCAGGTCTCTAGCCGAGTCGTTCGACAGGGGTTCCAATTCTACTAGACGGCTGGCGCCAGCGGCGGTCAACTCATGAATTAGACTCTTGGCCTGGTTTGGCCAAGGGCGAGCAGCCCCAAGGATTGCAATTGAAGAGGGTAACTGGCTTAGGACGAGGTGATTAAGTAAAGCTAGAGATCCTGCGTCGGCCCAGTGTAGGTCGTCCAAAATTAAAAGTACGGGTCTGTCTCTTTGGGCGTATACCCACTCCATTAGCCATAGCGATGCGGTTGCCAAGCGGTCGGCGAGAGATGTTTCCTTGACTATTGCGAATGGATTCTTAACCCCTAAAGCGGAAATAGAGCGCCAAATACTCCCCAGGGCAATTCCAGATCCGATTTCGTCGTTCTTGCTCCACCCGACGGCAAAATCTGTGGCGGATTGAGAGGCGGCAGCCAACAACAGCGACTTGCCGAGCCCGGCAGTGCCGATAAGAAATCCGCAGGACATTTTTTGATTTCTAGCGTCAGCGAGCGTTCGGTCGATCATCTGAAGGGCTAATTCCCGTTCAAGAATTTCGGTGCAAGCCATTCCTTGTCCAATTCCTCGCTTCCTACAAAGTGGTAGTCCACGGTCTGATCTCGAAATTGTATCACTTCGGTCGTTGGGAGGTTTGCGACGCGCTCCTAGAGTTACCGCCTGCTCGTCGTCTTATTGAA
>JAKBHQ010000277.1 GCA_021836665.1 Thermoplasmata archaeon | reverse complement strand
TTTCAACAGGGTCGAGCTTGAGGCGGTCGTCGCGAGGGAGTTGATGAGGATTAAGTCTGGTGTTTGTCAGTTTGAGGCACGATTGGCCTACGTAAATGGGATGGTCGGCCTCTTCTCGGGGGGATCTCCAAAGAAGCTGTCGGCCGGTTCGGTAGCCCGAGTCGCTCTGGCAGATATATCGGGTGTTTCGGTGACCCGATATCCACCGGCCCTCGCATCTGCACTGAGCAGATTGAATGATATCGAGTCTTTGGGCCAATCTTCATCAAAGCCGTTTAAAGTGACGGCAGCGTCTTGGTTTGTGCCGGGCCTTCCGGGCATTTCCCTTGACGAAAGGATTGCCGAGCTAAAGCAGCTCTAAGCGGGGTCCTAATTTGTTCGAGTTTCATCGATCCGTCTGTCGACGCCAGGCGGGGGAGGTACATTATTTTGTCAAAGTTCAAAGGACTTGTGGTAACTGGAATTGCATTATCCACCATTTTGGCGGCTTGCGGTAGTTCAGCTTCTACTTCAAGTAGCGGTTCTTCGTCGACCTCGTCGACCTCAAATACTTCGAACACTACCTCGCCAACTCAATATCTATATCCCCTGACCGGGCTTGTGGCGCCGAGTGAGGCCGCTGCAACAAGACCTTCGCTCGAAGTAAAGATTGATAACGCCCCGCAGGCTTGGCCGCAATCTGGGGTGGATAGCTCGGATGTCGTCTACGAGGAGATGGTCGAAGGAGGACTCACCCGGTACTTTGTCGTCTTCCAGAGTCATGGTTCGTCGGTTCTCGGTCCAATCAGGTCCGTGAGGGCCTCGGACGCCGACCTCCTGGCGACACTAGGAGGGCTTTTTGCTTACTCGGGCGGGATTCCGACCTTCGTCGCCGACGCTAGGGCTACCGGGATTATCGATGTTGGCGCTAACTCTTTTGCTGGCGGAGACTACTACCGTCTTTCTACCCGGTTAGCTCCTCACAATTTGTACTCCTCTACGTCGGTTCTCAGGAAATCGGCCGCAGGGAAAGGGAGCCCACCCCCAATTCTCTTTAAATACCGCAAGAGCGGTAGCGCATTTTCGGTACCGGGTGCAAGGTCGGTCACCAGCTTCAACGTCGAGTTTTCAGGTGCGGTTACCGCACAATGGACCTGGAGTCCCCAGATAGACGGTTGGACGAGGGCGACCAACGGTACGCCGCAGGTCGGGGCGGTTTCTGGTCAAGCGATTTCGGCCCAGAATGTTATCGTGGAGCTGATGCCATACTCGAACACCGGGTTTGTCGATCCGGCGGGTAATCCGGTCCCGGTAGCCGACGAGGTTGGTACTGGACAGGCGTACTTCTTTTCTGGAGGAAAAGAAGCCAGCGGAACTTGGACCAAGACAGCGAGTAATGCCGTGGTTCAGTATGCTACCACAACCGGTAAGCCGGTATTTTTGCAACCCGGTAGGACCTGGGTGGAGATGGTGGAGATTGGCGGGCGGGTAACGGCCAATTAGCCAAGACGACCGACACTCATTTCCGTCTCTTTGTCGATCGTTGACTTCTAATGTTCCAGTGGCTGTAGATGGACATGGCTAAAAGGGGTGTTTCTTCGCTAAGCGGGAGCCTTAGCGAGGCCATTCAGCACCGAATTGCACACGGTAGACCCGCAATGCGGCAGATTTGCCTCTGTCTGGCGATCTGTAGTTAAACACTGGCATGATAATCCTCAAGGTAATCGCGGATGGAGTTCTACTGCATAGTCGTTGTTCCAGATAGATCGGCCCCCTTATACTGGTATGTTTGCCATCGATCCAAGGCACCTTGCAGATTGAATCGGCCTTGGGAAGATGCGGTTCTTCTGAGGGTCTACGGAGAGTCTTGTTAGCTATTGGGATGCGTCGGCCCGGTGTAGAATCGATTGGTATAGGTGTAAGGAGTGATAGAAGTGGATACCCAGAGCAATGAGTTCGGTACTGCAAGGGTAAAGCGTGGTCTAGCGGAGATGCTCCGTGGTGGCGTGATCATGGATGTGGTCAACGCCGATCAGGCCAAGGTCGCCGAGGATGCTGGAGCAGTGGCCGTTATGGCTCTTGAGAGGGTCCCCGCAGACATAAGGAGGGACGGTGGCGTCGCTCGTATGAGCGATCCCGCTCTTATTGAAGAGATTCAAGCGACGGTGACCATTCCAGTGATGGCCAAGGCCAGAATTGGTCATTTTGGTGAAGCACAGATCCTTCAGGCTATGCAGGTTGACTACATAGATGAGAGTGAGGTGCTCACGCCGGCGGACGAGGCGTATCACATAGATAAATGGTCATTCGACGTTCCATTTGTGTGTGGTGCAACCAACCTCGGGGAGGCACTCCGGCGAATATCTGAGGGTGCAGCGATGATTCGCTCGAAGGGTGAAGCCGGTACGGGAAATGTGGTGGAGGCGGTTAGGCACCTGCGCTCGATAACTTCCGAAATCAAAAAGATTATTTCGGCTGATCCGGCGGAGCTTTTCGGAATAGCAAAGAACATTCAGGCTCCATATGAACTAGTTTCAGAGATCCATAGGACGCACCGCCTGCCTGTTCCGCTTTTCTGTGCGGGTGGACTTGCTACTCCAGCCGACGCCGCCTTGGTGATGCAGCTTGGGGCGGAAGCGGTTTTTGTTGGGTCGGGCATCTTCAAGTCGGGAGACCCAGCAAAGAGGGCTCGGGCAATCGTAGAGGCGACGACTCACTATATGGACCCCACGATCCTTTTGAAGGTGTCTAGAAATCTTGGTGAACCAATGGTCGGGATCAACGCAGACGAAGTTGACGTGAAGATGGCAGAGCGCGGCTGGTAGTCGGTGGCACTTACCGTTGGCGTTCTAGCGC
>JAKBHQ010000402.1 GCA_021836665.1 Thermoplasmata archaeon | reverse complement strand
TTGAAGCACCGATTGGACATAGCTTCGGTACCGTGGAGCTGTCAGATCAGATCGCCGGGATTGATCTTTTGATTCAAGAACTGGGCATAGACGAAGACAGAGTCGGAATCTATGGATGGAGCTACGGGGGATTTATGACCCTTATGGCGCTGACCACAGCCGCAGATCGATTCAAAGTGGGAGTAGCCGGAGCGCCCGTCGTCGACTTTGCACTTTATGATACCGCCTATACGGAGCGATACTTGGGCTTACCAGCGGAAGAGCCGGATGGCTATCAGTGGGCGGATGTCACTCGACACCTCGATGGACTGCGTGGAAGATTGCTAGTGATCCATGGCCTCATCGACGAGAACGTACATTTTTCTAACTCTACAAAATTGATGTCAGCGCTGGAGGGACTCGGCAAGGAGGTTGAATTTCTTGTCCTGCCAGGGTCTCGCCATGGGCCTAGGGATCACCAAACTTTGCTAGAGGTTGCGTATAGGCGGACTAATTTTTTGCTAAAAGGCCTGGGCTTGGAGGCGCTCGAAATGGAGGAGCTTCTCTAATTGGCTTAAAGCCGATGTGAACCGACAGGCCGATTAGTAATTTGCTGCATAGCTCCCTGAGATTAATCGATGAGCCAAATGATTTGGCGGCCTACCATGCGAATGCGAAGCAATCTGGTATTGATCTTTTGTCGGCCTTATTTATTTTCGCTTGGAACTATTTAGGAAATACTCGGTGCGAAACAGAATTTAAAAGCTGCGGTAGAGCAGGTAAAGTGTAAAGTGCTGGTGATGGACTTGCTTATGTGTCAGTACTGCATGTGTTGATATGTTAGATTTGGTCGGTGCGCAACGAATCCGAGTAGGCGGGTTTAGGCGTGAGGATTTTCGGCGTTTGGGGAAACTGGGTTGACTAAGGCAGAAGAGTATGTTGAGCGACGGGTGGCAAGCGCGATGAGCGCAGTTAGCTTCGTCGGAGTGGTTGAGACCCCAGAAGAGTTATTGGCTGACAGGGCGTATGTGCTGATTAGGGATCTTCTGATTACGCTCGAGATCGCACCGGGATCGGTAATCAATGAGGAGGTTCTCGGCCGCACATTCGGAATGGGAAGGACGCCCATCCGAGAGGCGCTTAAACGACTGGTACTCGAGAAACTCGTCGTTGTCTATCCACGTCGAGGCACCTTCGCTGCTGACGTTCAGATCCAGGACCTCGCTTTGACCCTTGATGTCCGAATTCCATTGGAAGGTCTGGCTGCGGTCAGGGCTACCCGATTCGCCGAAGTCGCCGATATTGAGGCGATGGACTCGCTGCTAAAGGGGATTTCCGCTGACGAGGATAAAAAGGTCCTACTCGATATCGATGCTCAATTCCACAGGTTTCTGTATCAGTGTGCGCGCAATCCCTATCTGGAGTCGACCCTCTCGCAGTATCTGAACCTGTCCATGCGCATCTTGCATCTGGTTCTCGATCGGGTGCCTAATCTTCCGATTCACCTAGCAGAGCAGAAAGAGATACTTGAGGCGATACGAGAGCGAGACGCTGAAAAGGCCGAAGCTACCGCAAAGCAGCATCTTGTCACATTTGAGAACGAGATGAACGCCGTACTATTCTCAAGGGACTAAAAGTTTCGACCCCGGTGAGCCCTAGAGTATTGCTGCCGGGACCTGTGAGAATTGGTTTTCTCATAGGGAATCGTATCGACGACGGTCATAAAGCGGCGAGAGTCGATGGGTGATCTATCGATTGGAATCGCTTTTTTAGTGGTTCAGGTCGAAAGCGAGAAATTCGGCTTGTCCGCTTGCCACTAAAGCGCTATTGGTCGGTTCAGTTTTTGCGAAACAAGGGACGCTTGAAATTCGATAGCGCTGACAAGCGCTTCTTGATGATCATGGGGCGGGCAAGTTTTTTCTCCCAACGGCTTCTGGGCTGCACTTGGGCCAGAACTACAGTCGAACTAAATGTGAATATCCCACCGAGGAATCCTTTGTCCGTCTTGCATCCAAAGCAGAGGTGAGATGAACTGAGTTTTCGCGGCATACTTTGGATCTCCTCGGGCTGACCGAGATGCAAATTTGATCCGCAAGAGCCGACAGCTTGCATCCAAGATTGGATCTAAGGTCAGATTATTGTCGACCCTTCACATTCAGATAAAGGCACTTGAACAGACGGTACTCCGGTGGGCGAACGAAAAGACCAAGCTCAATGCCTCAGTTAAAGCTGGCTCTCCGATGGCAAGATGTGTGATCCTGGACCTTTGCCTCTGCCTACTTGTCCCGTCAGCTTTGCGCCTTTTAGTCGAATACCTTGTCGAAATTGTGCGGTTGCATGATTTGTTAACCAGCACGCCTTCTTAGATTGGTCGAGCACCCTTTCGAAGTCCGTATCTGAACTTCTACGCCAGCTAGAGCCAAATATTCGGGCATCTTTGCCAACTGGCAGCGGTGCTTCGACAATAGTTAGGATCGCATTTGTGGGCTCTGGAAGTAGGGAGAAAGGACAATGCCACGGTTTCCATCCGTGGTGGGCTCTCACATTACTTCAATTCAAGAATGGAAAAGCCAACTACCGATGGAAACCGTGTTCAGGACGAACTAGCAGCTCAAATTGCAAGCTAACTGTCCAAGTAATCTTTATTTCGAGCTTGTTCGATTCTGCCTAGTGGATCAGTACCTTCAAGGCATCGTGTTTGGCGGCGTTGGCGAACACATCATAGGCTTCAAGTATTTGATCGAAGGAGAATTCATGGGTTACGAACTTTTCGGCGGGCAGCTTGTGCTCCGCTACGAGTTTTAACAGCATGCCGAGGGTATTTGTGTTCACCAGACCCATCGATATGTCAATGTT
>JAKBHQ010000241.1 GCA_021836665.1 Thermoplasmata archaeon | reverse complement strand
ATACAATGCTTCTAGCTGGTCTAAAGTTTGCGACAGCGAGTCACGTATGGGAACTATTCCATCGGCGTCTGGTCGCTCAGCGAGTTCGAAGATCTTCGATTCGGCAGCGTCTATTACCGCATAGATATCTTCCGGGAGGGAATAGGCCATTTCGGCGATCTCTCCGGCGACTTTGATCAATCTGCGCAGCAACGAATATTGCCGGACTATCTCGGCGTATTGGGTTGCGTTTGTGATCGATGGAGTCGAGGCCTGGAGTTCGACAAGACCGGCCAGACCACCTACGAGGTCTAAACTCCCCGCTTTTTTCATCTCCTCGGCTACGGTTACCGGGTCTATAGGGTCCCCGCGCAAATAGAGAGCGGCCATTGCTTTGAAGGCGTTCTGCAGCGACCCAGAGTAGAAGTCGTCGGTATTGACCTCTTCGAGCGATTCCGAAACCGCCTCCCGAGACAAGAGCATCGCACCAATGAGGGACTCTTCGGCTTCTACGCTATGAGGAATCGCCCGAGTCATTATCGTGCCCAGTCGTCGGCTATCTGATTCCCCATCCACCCTTGCCATCGAACTCCCCTGAGCAATAGATGAAACAGACCCCACTTAACTGGGGCCTGTTTCACAAACTACTATCGAAGCCGGCATATGCCGACGATCATCAACTAAACGGATTTTCCCTTTTGTAACTCAAAGGGAAAAGGAATACCCGTTATTCGGCGACTACCTCGACATTGATACGAAATTCAACGTCGTGGTGGAGCTTTACTGGAACTTCGTGGCTCCCGAGCGAGCGAATAGGATCATCGATCGCGATCTTCCTGCGGTCTAGATCTATTCCGGTCTGTGCTAATACCGCCTCGGCTACATCGTGCGAAGTGACAGACCCATAGAGCTTGCCTTCTTTGCCGGCGTGAGCCTTGATCGTCAGGATCTTCGAGACCAGAGCCTGCGCTACCTCTTCTGCAGCCTTTCGGTCGCGGAGATCCTTGGTATCTCTAGATCGCCTCATTTGATCGGCCTGAGCCTGAATTCCGGGAGTTGCGGGTATCGCTAGCCCTTTTGGCAAAAGATAATTTCTACCGTACCCGTCGGCGATATTTAGGATATCGCCTTTCTTGCCGACGCCAATTATGTCGGAGCGGAGAACTACTCTCATGGTCGTTTACTCCTCCTCGTCTAGTTCTAGCTCGTCGACTTCAAGCTCTTCATCTTCCGTATCCGCCGCAAAGTCGTCGGAGTAGAGACCATCTTCGGCCTTAGCAGCCGCTTGGGGCCTACTTGACCTCGAAGTCCTCTCGGTGACGGTCCTTTGCGTATAGGGGAGAAGGGCTAGCTCTCTTGCCGTCTTGATGGCAATGGCTATTGCACTTTGATGCTGGGTGCAGTTACCGCTAACCCTGCGCGCACGGATCTTGCCCCTCTCGGACATGTACTTGCGGAGCATGTCGGTGTCCTTGAAGTCGATATAGATGACCGATCTTGCACAGAAGGTGCAGACCTTCCTCTTGATCTTCTTCGTATTCTCTTTTTGGACCCTCTTTGGAGTCTTAGTTGTGTTCTTGCCCACCTTTAGAATGGCTCCTCATCATCTGGATATACTCCCGCTGACGGATCGGGTGTGCCGAAACCGCCGGTCGGTGCTGCCACTGAGTGGTCTGATTGACCACTTCTTCTTTCATTCTTGGAAACTTGTGCACTCGCCCATCTGAGCGATGGCCCAACCTCTTCCGCCACTACCTGGACCTTAGACCGCTTGTCGCCATCCGGGGTTTCCCAAGTACGCTGCTCAAGTCTCCCTGTTACGATCACCCTTGAACCCTTGTGGAGGCTTTCGCTGACATTCTCTGCCATCTCTCTCCAACACGTGACGTCGAAGAAAGAGGTTGACTCGTCCCACTCCTGGGTTTGCTGGTTTAGCTTTCTCCGGTTCACAGCGATGGAGAAGTTGCAGGAAGCTAAGCCAGAAGGGGTAAACCTTAACTCTGGATCTCGAATTACATTTCCAACGAGGGTTACCGAATTACCGCTTGACATGGTCCCCTACCACTCCTTTTCTAGCACTTCTAGGAAGTGACTCAGCTATTTTGCACTTGGGCCGCGCGTGGTGGGCGTGGAACCCTAGCGGCGATTGCTTTGTCAGAGACCTTCAGGATCTTGTGGCGTAGGACTCCGTCTGAAATAGCCATGGTGCGATTGAGTTCGGCCACGATCGCCGGGGTAGCTTCAATTTCGATAAGGGCGTAGTAACCCTCCCAGCGATCAGCAAGCTCATAGGCAAAACGCCGCCTGCCCCAGCGGTCGACGTGCCTCAGCAAGCCACCGCCGGCCTTAGTTATTTCGACTACCCGATCAATGACCGACCGAATTTGGTCGTCCTCGAGGGCTGAGTCGATAATGGTTACGACTTCGTATATCTGCACTATAAAGATAACCTCCTGTGGACCCACGCGACGTGGGGCTCAAATCTTGAGCAGGACACATATAGGGGCCCAGCGCAGCTGCTCCGGGCGACATGGCCAATGACATTTGGCGCACGAGCGTTAAAGACTAATGCGCATGGCATGGACAAGCCGCCGCTTCGGAGCGCAAAGCAGCAGCACAAATTTAATTCTTGGCGAAAGAACCTATCCGACGAGGTAAGGATGTGCTGTTACATTGTCCAGTTTGCGCTCGGACCACTTTGCCAACTCTCCACTGGTGTCCTGGTAGCCCTCGGCTTCAGACGGGAATGTCCCTTCCCTGACGTCTGAAACGAAACTGCTTACCGCTTGAACCGCAAGTTCACCAATTTCCGCATATTTCCGGACAAACTTTGGAACTCTTGAAAATCCGTAACCCA
>JAKBHQ010000001.1 GCA_021836665.1 Thermoplasmata archaeon | reverse complement strand
GCTGCTTTGACGCTAGAGCGAAGCAATACTTTTGTGCATTAGTCGCGGCTTTGTCATTGCTCGATTTAGAGATCACTCCCTAGGTATCGAGATCCTCTTTGAGGTTTAGTTGCTACAAGGGTCCTCGGGAAGCTGGGTTGCGCACATCGAAGCCGTTGCCATCACCGCTGGCAGCCTGGCATCGACGACATGGATTGGCCTTGGGACTTCGCTGGCTAGTTCTCTAGCACCCTGGTACTCTGCTTCATTTCGGTGTTCCAAATATAGGCGGCATCGGCTGCTCTAATCCGTCGTCAAGCTATTTCAGAGGTGGAGCAAATGGGGAAATTGAGATAGCTGCTTAGCTCGATCAATTTCTTTATAACGGCTTCTTTTTAAACCTTGGGGTAGGAGTTCATAGGCCTTGATCCTTCTCGCACGATGGTTCATGTGTCACCGAAATAAAAGACGACTCCACTGAAAGCTAAGGCTCGCAAGATTCACGAAACTGCCATTTCGTGTCGATGGCATCCACAGTGCCCGTAGCGTCGCTTGCTAATTTCAGTCAACTAGCAAAACGATCCAGCCGAGACTACAATCAGAAAAGGAGGAGACCAATAACTGATGAACGATAAGCCATCGGAAGGCCCCCACGAAGGAAATCCGGGTCCATCCCAGGGTTCAAAAAAAGGTAGAGCGAGAAGGAAACTTCGGCTGCTGCAGATGGCGATCGGCGTGATCCTACTTCTGGTTGCGGCTGTCGGAATCGGCTACCCGCTGTATTGGAATCATAGATCTTCCACAGGTTCACAAATCATCCTGAACAAACAGATTCAAAATATCAAGAGAGTTCTTAATTCACCAGGTGGCAGCACCTGCGTTGCTAAGCCGGGCCCTGGCATATTAGACGTTCCCAAACTCAGCCTTTTCGCCTCTGTGGTACAAGGGATCGACCCGGTTACCTTAGAAACCTCAATAGGTCACGACCCGAGCACTCCGTGGCCCAGTAAAACCGGTACTGGTTTGTTGGCAGCGCACGACGTCAGCTTCTTCTCTCAAATCGACCATCTTAATATCGGCGATGAAATTAAATATGTGGTGCCATGCGGTGTCATGGTCTTTAGTGTTACCGGCCATCAGGTGACCCATCCAGGAGCGATCTTCAAGTTCGGCGCCGTTGGCGGAATCGTCTTAGATACCTGCTGGCCAACAACCGCTCTGTTTTATACTCCAACCCGCTACATAGTGACCGCAAAGTATATCAAAACGGTACCTGTATCCACTGAAAATCTAAAGCAGCCTACCGAGTCAACAATCACGATTCCGAACCTGATTGTGCCGGCTCCGCCTGCACTGGTGCAGCAGGGAATCACCCTTTCAACGAACTCTCAAATTCTTGGAACAATGAGTTTTTCCGGTTCGCCGAGTGCGGCCTTTATCCAATCGCCAGCGACTCTGGACTTTGAAGCATCTGGGCTGAACCTGTGGTTTGCAATGCTGCACTCATTGTCCCAAAGCAGATCTGACTGGCTGAAACTGCTTGGCCCGGGCGTGACTTTCCCATCGCAGCTGTTAGGACAGAAGCTTTATTCCACTACACCGTTGTATGTAGATGAAATCGTGAACTCGACCACTCCCGTAGGGATTTCCCTCAATACAACGCTCAATGGCAAGTATTCCGTCGTAGTCCACGAGGGCATCGTGGGTAACAAGATAGTCATAACGGGATTATCCGTATCCTGACCATGGCATTTTGCCGCCACCAGTTTAGCGAAATTATCGACTTTACCTCGGCCGTCCCTTTTCGAGGGTTAAAGAAGGTCGTCCAAAAATCTGTTGAGCCTCGCCATCGTCTCCGAATCAAAGGCCCTACCTTCTGAGGCAATAGCCACCTTTATTCGGCTATAAGTTTCAGCCTCCATGCCGCAATCTCTGCACAGCTCCAAGTGAAAGCTGATCGCAGTGACGAGGAGCTCATCTCTAATCTCGCTATCTAAATATTGCTGCAGGGCTCGAGCGGCAGTTCTGCAATGAATTGATTTCGGTTCATCTTTGTCGAGACCGCTATCCCTCATTGCTCACCTCCGATTAGCCCCTGCTTTGCTAACACCTCTTTTACTTGTCGTCTTCCACGATGAAGACGACTCATAATCGTTCCGACCGGAATTCCCATCACGTCAGCGGCTTCTTGATAGCTCAGGCCGTCTATGTCGACGAGTTCGACCGCATTGCGATAATGACTTGAAAGTCCGAGTATCGCCTTTTTCACATTCGCCACGAAATCGTTACTTTCAAGGAGGTCCTGAGGGCTCGCAGCCAGAGAGCTATCAGGTTGCTGCTCCAACGTCTCAGAGTCGCCAGTAAGGCTGGGTATTCTCTTGCGACCGGCATTAATTGCCGTGTTTCGCAGAATCGTTAGAAGCCAGGCTCTTAGATATCTTCCGTCAAACTTATCCCAGGCCCTAAACGCCTTGGTCAGAGTCTCCTGTACGAGATCTTCCGCATCGGCGCTGTTGTAAGACCTTGCTACGTGCAACAAAATCGGGATCTCGGGACGAACCGATTCGGTGAAGCCGAGTCGCTGCGTTTTGGACTCGCCCGGTATGCCACTTGGCAAACTCCCGCTATCCGGGCCATCAGAAATAGAACTGCCGGGTTCGGAGATCGCGCTCACCTAATCGGCCCATTCAGCAACGGCCCGTACGCAATTTCACCAAAGCTGAACACCGACATCTTGCCTACTCTACCAGCAATCCTTACCTCATTCACCTAGACGACGAAATCTGTCCCACCGTCCAACTCCGCATCAGCATTATAAAGAATTCAATGGCCACTACGAATCGCACTCCGCTAATCACAA
>JAKBHQ010000167.1:2073-2842 GCA_021836665.1 Thermoplasmata archaeon | reverse complement strand
TGTCAGCACTCCCCGGGCTATCTCGGTATATAACCATCCAGGGCGTTCGCCGCAGAACCTTACCGTTAAATTCGACGTAGTGCTTGAGCCTCGGTCCTGGCAGACCCTTTCGCAATTCGTCTACCAGGTATCGGATCCCGCTTCAAAGGGATATCTTAAGTTCGTAAACACCAAGGAGTTCGCCGCCGACTTCGGAGCCGGCCCGACAAACCTCAAAGCTGTGACTTCGTACTTTTCTCAATTCGGCCTACGGGCGGGCAGCCTATGGGCTGACGGAGTAGTACTCCCAGTGCAAGGTACAGTGTCGCAGGCAAGCAAGGCCCTCGGAGTCAGCTTCTTTCAAGTCCACGTCGCCAATGGTTACCAGCCTCAAGCAAACGGTCCCTGGGAGATTGGGAGTTCAATTAAGCCCCTCGTTGTTTCGATCCTTGGTATTTACCCAAACGGAAGCGTCCCGTACCTGAGAAGGACCAACGATCTAAGAAGGATCCCCTCGGTCGTCGCCAAGGCTCAACTGAATCAATACAAAAGGCTCGCCCTGACTAATTCACCGCAGGCGGGTGGATTAAAAGCTTGCCCAGCGGCACTTTCGAATGCTGCTAAGATCGGTGCTCTCCTCCCGTCGCAGATCGCCTCGTTATACGGTATGAATAGCCTTTATCGATCTGGAGATCAGGGTCAGAAGGTAACAATCGCCCTACCGGAGTTTGCCAAGACTACCCCGACGCCGTCTAGCTCTCGCTTCACTAAGGATCTCAACCTATTCAGA
>JAKBHQ010000167.1:0-2063 GCA_021836665.1 Thermoplasmata archaeon | reverse complement strand
TAGGTTCAAAATCCGAAATTAACTACTTCAACGTCGGACCGGGATCCCACGACGCCTCCACGGCCTCCTTAGAAGAGGCCGAGCTAGATACCGAGACCGCACTCTCCCTTGCTCCTAAGGCAACACTTGACATCTATTCAGCGCCACAAGCAATGGCGGACCAGCTATACCTTCAAATGGTCATAGCGAACAGAGCCCAAGTCATCGTCGGGAGCTGGGGGTTGTGCGAAGCGCAGATGGCGAGCACAGATATCGCCGTCGAAAAACTCGCCTTTGCCGAGGCGGCAGCGCAAGGGCAGACCGTTCTATTTGCATCGGGTGACTCGGGGTCAGAAGACTGCTACTCCCAAGGAAAGGACCCTTCATTTTCGGTAGATGATCCGGCTTCACAGACCTTCGTTACCGGCGTCGGCGGATTGATGCTCGATTCATCGGCTCCCAATGGCGAGAGGGTATGGTCGGATGTGAATTACGGCGGCGCAAGCGGCGGGGGCACGAGTTCAATCCACCTGCAACCGCCCTTCCAATTTGGGCCCGGTGTCGACTCTCAGCAAGCGGTGGCCAACTGCCACTTGGTGGCACTCTGCCGAGAAGTTCCAGACGTCTCGGCACTTGCCGAGGGATTTCTGGTTTATGCCCCAAAGTACAAGTGGGACGTTTTAGGAGGAACAAGTGGAGCGGCACCGGTAGTTGGCGCTGGAGTCTCGCTGGTAATATCCGCTCTCGGCCACCGACTTGGTCTGCTCGCACCGGCACTTTACCGACTTGCGGCTATCGGGTCCAACTCTATATCTGATGTAACCGTCGGCAACAACGACTACCTAAATGCGCATCACGGGATATTTGGTGCAACACCCGGATATGACCCGGCGAGCGGAGTGGGCTTTATCCACTTTGCAAAGCTATTTTCTTCCCTAAAGAATCCCAATATATTTCATTAGTCCCATCACTCTCGATTAGAAGGCTTTCGAACCAGTAACAATTGATGGGTTACTTCCGCTTCAATCAAGGAGTATATATTACAATTTCGATAGCAATTGTCCAGTAGATAGTCGGCCTATCCGAGGAGGAATTCACCGTTTACTTAGTTGCCAGCCTGGTGGCAATGTAGATCAAATTTACTAACCACCCTTGTCGCAGCGCATGTTGGGTTTAGTAGGTACTCTTTGTCAACGGAATTAACCTAACCAACAGGCCGCTTTGGGTAGAAAGTATTATCTGCGTCGTCAAGAAGTTGAATTCTTATGCCGATGTTATAATTGCTGTGTCGTCACATGGGAAAGAGGGGTAGTAGTGCAGAGGATTTTTCACTCTACCATTTGGATAAACCTCAAAAGCGTCCAGCCTACACCACAGTTTATCTTTGGGATCTATTCCTAATATGAACTCGGATATCTCAGCTCGTGCAAGAGGCAGAGTCGATTACGAGCAGGGCTTGATGGATTATGCGGTTCTCGAATTGGATCCCGGCGTCCAGGCCAGCCCCCTTCCTACGGCCGTAGCTGGGCTAAACGGAAAGATTCTGCTCGCCAACGCTTCCTTCTGCGAGGTCATGGGTCGGAGCCTTGAGCAGCTTAGGGACCTGACGGTCGATGACATAACCTTCGCCGATGACCTTCAAATCGACTCGCAAGGTCGAAGGGCGCTTGGAAAAGGTCAGATTCAAACCCATGTGGTCCAAAAACGGTATCAGCTTCCCGACTCTTCGCTAATCTCCTGCTGGACGTCGGTCAGCGCAGTAAAGGTGTCCGACGACAGGCCGATTGCACTCATGGCGCATATCACCAAGATTGACTCTCCGGATACAGTCGACATCGAATCTTTTGAAGGAGATCAGACCTTCAACACGCTTTTCTCCTCTAACCCCCAGCCAATGTATATTTTCGATGCGGAAACTCTTTCATTTGTCGAGGTAAACGAAGCGGCCCTCATCTTCTACGGCTATAGCTACGCTGAGTTTCGCAGGATGACAATTTCGGACATAAGACCGCCCGAGGACGCCGATGTAATTATCGAACATCTAAGAACAAGACCCGGTACGGTGAGGAATACCCAGGGCTGGC
>JAKBHQ010000159.1 GCA_021836665.1 Thermoplasmata archaeon | reverse complement strand
ACTGGTCGTATCGGGTTGCGTGATGATGCGTGTATGTCACTTGGATACCTGCCCAGTTGGGATAGCTACCCAAAACCCCGAGTTAAGAAAGCGCTTTTCCGGAAAGCCAGAGTACGTCGTCACCTTCTTCGAATACATAGCACAAGAAGTTAGGGAGCACCTCGCGGCTCTCGGTTTTAGGTCGATTGAAGAGGCGGTTGGACAAGTCGAATCGCTAAATATTGCCGAAGCCGTGGACCACTATAAAGCGCAAGGACTTGACCTTTCGCCAATCTTTAGCTTGCCCGATATCGAACGAGATGCTCCAAGGCGAAGGACAACTTTCCAGGACCATGGTCTCGAGTCATCTATAGACAATCGGCTGATAGACCTTTCTGCTGTGTCTTTGCGCTCCGGCGAGCCAACGCGGATCGAACTCCCGATCTCAAATGTGGACCGAAGCGTCGGTGCCACATTAGGGCACGAGTTAACGAAGAGGTTCGGCGCAGCCGGCCTCGCCGAAGATACCATTTCGGTGAAATTTACCGGATCCGCCGGGCAGAGCTTTGGCGCATTCGTGCCAAAAGGGATAACCCTTGAGCTTGCCGGAGATTCAAACGACTACTTCGGCAAGGGGCTGTCGGGAGGAAAATTGATCGTGCGACCACCCGAAATGGCCAACTTTATCGCTCAGGAAAATGTGATAGCGGGAAACGTGGCACTTTATGGCGCAACGTCCGGGGAAGCCTACATTCGAGGAGTAGTCGGGGAGCGATTCTGTGTTAGGAACTCTGGAGCGCACGCCATCGTTGAGGGAATCGGAGACCACGGCTGCGAATACATGACGGGTGGGAAGGTAGTAGTACTAGGACCTACGGGTAGGAATTTTGGTGCCGGGATGTCGGGTGGAGAGGCTTATGTCTACGACCCGTATGCCAACTTTGCCAAGATGGTCAATGCCGAGATGGTCGACCTTGACCCACTCGAAGAAGACGACCTCAGTTGGCTGAAGGAAAAGCTGGAAAGTCACCTGCGCTACACCGGGTCAGAAGTGGCCGAGGGAATTCTAAAGGACTTTGTTAAAGAGTCCAGGCACTTCGTAAAGGTATTTCCTAGGGACTACAAGGCCGCACTGCTGACTCAAGCTGCCAAGAGGTCACAAGGAAGTGAGCAGTGAGAATCTTCCAACTGATTGGACAAAACGAGACACCATTTGCTTTGGATGGCAGAATTGCGAAAACCTCCGACAGAGGTACTTTAGGAAGGATGATCGGTGGCAGATCCTAGGGGTTTTTTGAAGTACCCGCGCCAAGGAGCTAAGCGGAGGCCGGTCGAGTTAAGGGTTAAAGACTGGAAAGAGGTTTATAATCCGATCGAAAAGGGAGAAGTGGTCCTTCAGGCGGCTAGGTGCATGGATTGTGGAATTCCTTTCTGCCACAACGGCTGCCCGCTCGGCAACTTCATACCTGACTGGAATGATCTCGTGTATCGAGACATGTGGCGTGAGGCCGCTGCGAGGCTGCACTCTACGAACAACTTTCCAGAGTTCACCGGGAGGCTGTGTCCTGCGCCTTGTGAGGCTGCTTGCGTATTGGGGATCGGGGACAACCCAGTATCGATTGAGCTTGTCGAGAAGGAGATCGCCGAGAGAGCCTGGTCTATGGACTGGCTGGGGCCGATAATCACCGAAGTACCGACCTCAAGGCGTGTTGCCATAGTCGGCTCCGGACCTGCCGGACTGGCGGCCGCCCAACAGTTGACCAGGGCTGGGCATAAGGTTGTGGTGTTTGAAAGAGCTGACAAGCCGGGTGGTCTTT
Source organism: Thermoplasmata archaeon (assembly GCA_021836665.1). The sequence goes on along the minus strand of JAKBHQ010000159.1, from coordinate 1,047 downwards.
TACGTTACGGAATACCCGAGTTCAAGATGCAGAAGGAAGTTCTGGACAGACGGATTGACCAGATGGTTAAAGAGGGTACCGAGTTTCGCTGTTCGACACTGGTCGGCGAGGAGATCTCGGTTAGTTATCTGAAAGAGAACTTTGACGCCGTTGTACTCGCTGTCGGGTCGACCGTGCCACGAGATCTCCCAATCCAAGGAAGGGAGGCTATTGGCGTCCATCAGGCGATGCACTACCTTCCCTTTGCAAACCGGTTTGCCCTAGCCGAGATCGATGCCTCGCCTATCGATGCAAAAGGCAAGAGGGTGGTGATCATCGGTGGCGGGGACACCGGAGCAGACTGTCTTGGGACCGCTCATCGACAGGGAGCGGCCTCGGTGGTTCAGTTTGAGATCCTAGATGAACCTCCCGCAGCTCGTCCGGCAAATACTCCATGGCCGACATGGCCGATGATTATGAGGACTTCGTCAGCCCACGAAGAAGGCGGAGAGAGAAAGTTCTCGATCAACACAGAGAGATTTATCGCCGACTCAGACGGAAACCTCGTAGGGTTAGCGACCCATCGGGTGGAGCAGGTGAAGACCGAAGGAGGAGTCCGCTTTTCCAAGGTTGAAGGATCAGAGGCTACCGTTCCGTGTGAACTGGTCTTTTTGGCTTTGGGGTTTGTTGGGCCAGAAAAGGATGGGCTCCTGGACGAGTTGGGCGTCGAGTACGACCAGCGTGGAAATGTCAAGACCGATGCAAACTGGATGACAAGCTCCGAGGGGGTCTTTGCTGCCGGCGACGCACGGAGAGGTCAATCTCTCGTCGTCTGGGCCATCGCAGAGGGTCGGTCGGCGGCGTCTGCGGTGGACCGTTTTCTGATGGGCAAGACCGATCTTCCCGCACCGCTATGCACTGACACGAGGGCGCTGACCGCCTAAAGCTTGAGCAACGAACGGCACAGGCGATTCATTGTACTTCTGAGAAGATGGCGATGAACAGATCTTTGCTTTCTGGCTGAGATTTGTTCATCGCTATGAAGTTAAAATTGCTGACTTGCTCTGG
>JAKBHQ010000430.1 GCA_021836665.1 Thermoplasmata archaeon | reverse complement strand
ACGTCGTAATGGATATTTCGACTACATCGGTCCGACAAGTCGGAGTCAATCAGGTCTCGGTAACAAGCACTTCAGGACACCGCAAACCAGAGAAGTATAAAGCAATTATAGGTTATCCTTCCGGATGGATGGGTCAAGGCATCTTGGGTTACAGCTGGCCGGATGCTTATAAAAAGGCCCAGACGACTGCCTCAATAGTTGCAGAGCAACTCAAGGTATTTGAAGACAAGGTGGAGTCGATCCGGATAGAACACCTGGGCCTAGATTCTCTCCACGCCGAAATGGCCGCTGCCTCTGAAGTCTTGGCAGACCTACCCGAGGTTTATCTTCGGATAGCGATAAGGACCCAAGACCGCTCTGTAGCGGAGATGGTATCGAGGATGATGGTGCCATTGGCCCTAGCCGGACCTCCGACTGCGTCTGGCCTCCTCGGCTTTGACAGGTCGCGAGCCCTGATCGGACTCTGGCCCACTTTAGTCGAGCGTGGTCCGGTCGACGAAAATGTCTCCATAGCTATCTTCGAGGCGGCAAGATGAGACTCATTGACTTAGCCTTTTCTCGAAGCTCAGATAAGGGGAACCACTGTGACCTATCCCTCATCGCCTACGACCGAGAGAAGTACCAAATACTGGTTGAAAAACTGACCAAAGAGGCGCTTAGTGATTACTTTTCGCCGCTTGGTCCCTCGGCGATTGACCTCTTCCGGCTCGACAACTTATCGGCTTTGAAAATAGTCCTCTATAACGTGCTAGACGGGGGCGCCGCTAACTCCATCAAGGCCGATACGCAGGGCAAATCCCTTAGTGGCGCTCTTTTGCGGATGGAGATATGAGCTAGACGAATTGTAGTTCCAAACGAAAGATCATTGAAGGGCCCACTGACATTTACAGGAGCGATTGACATTGGGAGATAGGCAGGATCGAGTTCGATCAACTCAGGCCAGGGTAAAAGAGGGCGGACCGGAAAAGGGTCACAAAAAACAGTCCGATGCCGACAAGCTATTCGTCAGGGACCGGCTCAAACTTTTCTTCGACCAGGGAGAGATCAGGACCGAATACGGAATGCTGGCCCGCAATTGGAGCGAAGAGCTAGCAGCCGACGGCGTGGTCTGTGGTTCCGGAGAGATAGGCGGGAGGTCGGTATTTTTCACCGCATCCGACTACACGGTTAAGGCGGGGTCAATTGGGCAGTACCACGGCGAAAAACTGATTAGGGCCCAGGAGGCGGCGATCCGCGCCAGACGGCCGATACTTTATCTAATCGACTCGTCTGGTGCGAGGATAGACGAAACCGGCGGCCACCACGTCGACAAGCGAGGCGCCGGACAACTCTTTTACTACCACTCCATCATGTCAGGATCGGTTCCACAGGTAGGGGTCCTATACGGAACTTGCTTCGCTGGGACGGCATACACTCCGGTCTTTTGTGACCTATTGATAATGATGCGCGATTCCTCGATGGCGATCGCATCTCCGAGGATGGTCGAAATGGTGATCGGCCAAAAGACCTCCCCCGACGAGCTTGGAGGGGCAAAAATGCACGCTGAGGTTAGCGGGTCAGCCCATTTCATCGCCGAGTCAGAGTCCCATGCAGCGGAGATCGTGAAGAAGATCTTTAGTTACTTGCCAGATAATTCAGAAGAAAAGCCAGCTAGGTACCCCACACAAGACCCTGAGGTCTCCCCTGAGACGATAGACGACATCATTCCGCCCGATGCAAACAAACCATATTCGATACAAAAACTCATCTCTGCGGTAGTGGATCGCGGAAGTTTCCTTGAAGTCAAAGAACACTATGCCAAGGAGTTGACGGTCGGATTTGCCAGGATCAAGGGTCAGGTCGTAGGGATCGTCGCCAATAACCCGCTCTATAAAGGAGGGGCGATCTTTCCAGAATCATCGGATAAAGGAGCTGAATTCGTCTGGCTCTGCGACGCCTATCAGATCCCTCTGGTCTATCTCGTAGACACACCTGGATTCATGGTTGGGACCCAAGTTGAGCGTTCGGCAATTCTCAAGCGAGGTCGCAAATTTATCTACGCCACTTCAAGCGCTACGGTCCCTAGAGTCTGCGTAATCGTACGAAAGTCATACGGAGCGGGGATATATGCGATGAGCGGACCGGCCTACGACCCGGACGTCACTCTCGCCCTTCCCTCTGCCGAAATTGCCGTCATGGGACCAGAGGCGGCGATCAATGCTGTTTATTTTAATCAACTCGCACAGATCTCTGATCCCGAGGAACGGTCCAGGGTCACTAACGAGCTCCGAGAACAGTACAAGCAGGGTTACGACATTTTCAAGCTAGCCGGTGAAATGGTCGTCGACGAGTTGATAGATCCTTCGCAGATGCGAAACGAAATATCCTCCTACCTCGAACTCTTTGCAAAGAAATCGATCCAACTCCCACCAAGGAAGCACTCCACGATCATCTAAAAACGATCTTTGCGCAAGTACTCCAGCAGCAATTTAACGACGAATTGCAACTGGCTACTCGTTAGGCAAACTAACCATAAGCGAGCAGTTGACGACCCTCCTCGTTACTCCTCGACTAAGCCACCTACTCAACCTTCGACAAGGTGCCCTCGGGCCTAATCAAATTCATCCCTGCCTACCCACCTTCGGGCTCCTTGCGGCTGCGACTAAGGGCTAACCCTTCAGTGAAGCGGCATTGCATAAGACAGAGTCGAGTGTGCCATAAGTTCGCCATTGGAAAAAATCTCTGCCTCGCCAAAGGTAACCCGCTTACCCAGCTTCAAGATGCTTGCCTGAGCAAGGATATCCGTCTTCGCACCCTTAAAAAATGACGTCTTCATCTCAATAGTTACCGCCATAGGTTCAATTCCAACC
>JAKBHQ010000223.1 GCA_021836665.1 Thermoplasmata archaeon | reverse complement strand
CCCTGCATGAAATTGGAGCGATGGGTGACAACGAGGGTTCCGAGCAAAGCTACCCCAATTACTCCTCCGACTTGTCTAGCTGAATTGAGAACCCCAGATGCAATGCCTCCGTTAGTAACTGGTGCAGCGTGCATGATAGCGGCAGTAGCCGCTGGCATGGTAAAGGACATGCCAAATCCCACTGCTAGGAACGGTATGGCAAGAAGACCATAGGTACTATGTACGCCGGTAGCCATCAAGCCGAATAGTCCCATACTGCCGACCATGAGACCAACCAGCATGGGAAGTCGTGGACCAGTGTTGACCATGACCCTTCCTGAGAGCGTCGAGCCAATTACAGCCATCGCCATCTGTGGCAAAAGGGCAACTCCTGCGGACAGTGGGGTGAGTCCCCGAAGCTGTTGGAGGTAGATGCTCATGACGAACAGCTCTCCATAAAAGGCAAAGTTTATCAATAACCCTACAACCGTTACGGTAGAGAAGTTGGCCGAAGAAAACAGTCCAAGCGGCAGCATAGGGAAACGCGCCTGGTTCTCAATGGCGATGAAGATACCTCCTGCTACCGCGAAGACGGCGAATCCCGCTACGACAACGGACGAGGTCCAACCCATCGGTCCAGCCTCGATAAGGGCGACCGTTACCCCCGAAAGACACAAGACCCCCGAAATTTGTCCGGCCAGGTCGATCCCGTGCCGATAACGTTGTGTAGACGGCAAGAAATAGATCGCAAGAACGATTCCAGCCACACCAATCGGCACATTTATCAAAAAGACCGATTGCCAACCGAGACTGCTTACCAATGCCCCACCGACAACTGGACCGGCTCCGGCTGCAATACCGGCCACGCCTCCCCAAATACCGAAAGCGCGGGCTCGTGTTGCCCGGTCGATGTAGCTCTTTTGCAGTAACGACAACGATGCGGGAACAGCAAGTGCGGCCCCAAAACCTTGGATGCATCGTGTCAAGATAAGCATGTCGGCAGATTGTGCCAAACCACACGCAAGAGAAGAAACTGTGAATAGGCCAATGCCAGCCAGAAAGACCCCTTTAGCCCCCCGACGATCACCAAGCGCACCAGCCGAAAGCAACAAGGCGGCGAACACCAAACTGTAAGAGTCGACAATCCATTGAAGGCCGGTCGTGGTTGTATGCAGACTTCGCATTAATGCCGGAAGCGCTACATTGACTGCAGTCGCATCCAGGATCACCATAAAATACCCGAAACAGATCGCCACCAGGGGCCATGGCGAAGACTTTCCGCTCTCATTCATGACGTTTACCCTAACGGTTGAACATTTCAGCGAAAAATGAAGTGTTCTTTTAGTAAGCTTTCTAAATATGGATGGAGATGCCGACATTGCGGCGGTAGCTGCCTTGATAGGAGAGCCATCCAGGGCAGCAGTGCTTATCGCCCTTGTCGATGGACGTGCTTTGGCTGCGAGTACTTTGGCTATTGAGGCTGGAGTGGCGCCGTCTACTCTTTCGGGTCATCTGGCCCGTTTGGTAGATGGTGGTTTAATCTCTGTCGAGCCTTCAGGTCGACATCGCTATTTCCGATTGGCGAATCCTGAAGTAGCGCAAGCAGTAGAGGCTTTGGCTAGGGTTGCCCCATCTCGTCCCATACGTTCTTTACGCCAAGCTACCCATGCCAGCGCAATTCGACGGGCGCGAACCTGCTATGACCATTTGGCTGGTCGCCTTGGTGTCGCTATTTGCGACAGCCTTCTCAGTAGTGGAGTAATCAAAGTAGAAACCAACCGTAGTGAGGTTACGGACCCAATAGTTGGAGCTGGAAGGTCCAATCGATACGTAATCACGGAGTACGGCAAAGAGTGGCTTCAGAACTTCGGAGTAGAACTAGATCGAACATCACGAAGGCCTCTTGTCCTTTACTGCCTTGACTGGAGCGAGCAACGCCCCCACCTCGGAGGTCGATTAGGCGCTGCTATCCTCAATCGTTTTATAGAGCTCGGGTGGTTGAAACAGGATGAGAGGCGGGTTGTTCGGATTACGAAGGATGGTCAAACTGGCCTGAGTCGAGAGTTAGGAGTAGATATAAGCTCCACTTATTAGTCCGAATAACTGCCAATTGAGGCCCTAGTATCCTGCGAGCAATGTTTGAAGCTGGCGCAATACCTCTGATCCTCCGGGCGCCTGGAGCCTACTTGGATTGTCAGGTTTGCGTCCCCAAAGGAGTAGCAATCTTGCCGCTGAATCTCCAGTAACAGCAGGTTCTGATAGCTCCTCAGTGTGCATCAAACGTGACCCTTCTGCGTCGACTAAAACCATAACGTCTGATGCATCTGGTGAGGCAATGGTGGCTCGGAACCCTAGGAATTTAGGATTTGATCCACGTAGCAGTAGCGCCTTGCCGAGCACGGTAACTGCATGGTTGGTAAGGTCTGACTGTGCGAGCAGCTCCTTGCTGATCTCGTCATCACCAATCAGATCGAAGCGATGGATTGCAAACTCACTCCGCAAATGGGTCAAGAATGTCTTTACTACCATCTGTCTTCCAGTCCAAGGTACGACTGCATCGGGCTCCTTATTAAGGACCGCATCAAGAGCACGAGACATGCGGGCAATCGATTTTGGCAGTTCGACACGGAGCAAACGGTCGTCCATGATCCTAAAAGGAGCTTCACGTTCCTCAAAACTTCGCGTTGGGGGAACTGGTCTTCCTTCCTCATAGGCTTCCAAGTTCAGTGCTACTTCAAGCCCAGCGGCGGCTAAATGGGCAACGACCTCATGTGCTGTCCAACCGGTGCAAGCGGTAACGGCATCTGGCGGCGTATGTTCAAGAGCCGCAAAAAAGGTGCTGGCTTCATGTTGGAAGCTGATCGATGGACTACTGTTA
>JAKBHQ010000032.1:1353-2861 GCA_021836665.1 Thermoplasmata archaeon | reverse complement strand
TGTGATGCAAAGGGCCTGGTCGGACGTGGCCAGGAACCAAGGGGCCCCAGGAATAGACAAGGTGAGTATCACCGACATCTCTTCTAGAGGCCCCGAGTCGATACAAACCTTCATAGATGCGCTTAGTGAGGAGCTTCGGACCGGCACTTACCGACCCAAGCCCTTACGAAGAGTGCATATCCCAAAGCCGGGCAAACCGGGCGAGACCCGTCCGCTCGGCATTCCCTGTGTGAGAGACCGAGTAGTAATGGCAGCCGCGAAATTGGTCCTCGAACCGATCTTCGAAGCTGACTTCTCACCGGTAAGCTTTGGATTCCGTCCAAAGCGCTCTCCACACCAAGCCCTCGAAGTCGTAAGGAATACGGCAAACCGAGGGATGGTATGGGTACTCGATGCCGACATCAAGGCCTGCTTTGACACAATCGACCATGACAAGCTCATGGCCCAGATTGAACGTCGCGTCGTTGACCGGCAGATGGTGAAGCTGGTTAGAAGCTGGCTCCGAGTAGGGATATTTGAAGGCGGAGTAGTATCTGAACCAACTTCAGGTGTAATCCAAGGTTCACCACTTTCCCCGTTGCTCGCCAACATAGCGCTCAATGTCCTCGATGAGGCATGGGCTGACAGAGGCAAGCGACTCGGAAAGTTGGTCCGCTACTGTGACGACTTTGTCGTCCTCTGTCCTACAAAAGAACGAGCCGAACAGGCCCATCACCTCATAGAAGAAACCTTGGCTCCACTCGGGCTGGTTCTCCACCCCGACAAGACCAAGGTAGCAGATCTACGAGAAGGGGCAGAGGGCTTTGACTTCCTAGGGTTTCACCATCACATGGTGAAGTCCTGGAAGAGACAAGGTCGTTACTATCTCAACAAATGGCCCTCGCCTAGAGCCATGGCATCGATCAGGTCCAAAGTTAGAGACCTGACCCAACCTCGGCAGGTAGGGCGTCCATTTGAAGCAGTAGTCGAACAACTCAACCCGGTACTTCGTGGTTGGGGCACCTACTTCTGTCAGGGTAACTCCTCCAAGAAGTTCGGTGCAATCGACTCCTACGTACACGAGAGAATGGCGAAGTTAGCCTCCAGGAAGTACGGCCTATCCGGTTTTAACTGGATCGACCGCTTCACCTGGGAATGGCTAGGGAACCTTGGCATCTACCGACTCACCGGAACCATACGCTATCCAGCTGCGCATGCCTGAGAATGAATGATGTCGGAAAGCCGTGTGCGAGAGAACCGCATGCACGGTTTGATAGGGGGTCGCTGGGGAGGCTGACTTCAATCGTGGGGGCTGCTGATCCCGGGCCGGTGGGCTGGAAGATGCCACCACAATGGCCTGGTCGGGATCTTAACCGCGATTGGACGATGCTCAACCAGTGGCCTACCTTACCGCAAAGTTGAGTTTTGGGCCAGTTGCATTGATTAAGAAATCGTAGGTGAGCCTTTCCTCGTCTCCCAGCCTCTCTGGGTCGGTGTAGACGATGTCCACGGCACCTTGGGGATTATTT
>JAKBHQ010000032.1:0-1343 GCA_021836665.1 Thermoplasmata archaeon | reverse complement strand
GGGAGGCTGACTTCAATCGTGGGGGCTGCTGATCCCGGGCCGGTGGGCTGGAAGATGCCACCACAATGGCCTGGTCGGGATCTTAACCGCGATTGGACGATGCTCAACCAGTGGCCTACCTTACCGAAATTGACAGGCCAAATAGTCGCCTAACAAAGAAATAGTGCCCTCTGAGCTGGTAGAATGGTTGTTAGTGAGACATCCCAAACCTACCAACAAAGGGGCACTAAAAGTGAGTGTATCATCTCCTAGTCTCAAGAGCATCAAAGTTGTGTTCGATGATCAAAATCTTGTGGCAAATGCCGGCCTGATTCTGGTTTCTACCATGTCTGAGAATCTCGTACTCGAGAAACTGATCGACGAGAGAGTTTCACTTTCGGGTCGAGTCGGTGGGGCAAATCCGGGAAGGAAGATCCTAACAATTGTCCATGCGATGGCGGCGGGAGCCAACTACATCGATCACGTGGATATGTTGAAGTCCGGATCAACTGGCGGTGCTCGGCCATGAGGTAATGGCCCCATCGACAATCGGGATATTTCTACGTGCCTTCAGCTTCGGACACATCAGACAGTTGGACTCAGCAATAGATACCGCTCTCAGTCGTGCTTGGCAATTGGGAGCAGGCCCTGGTGATAACCAGCTGGTCATAGACATCGACTCGACAATATGCGAAGTGCACGGATCAAAGAAACAGGGTGCCAACTTTGGCTATACCAAGTGCCGTTGTTATCACCCACTACTCGCAGTAAGAGCAGATACCGGAGAGATACTCCATGCGAGACTGCGTAAGGGGTCGGCGAACACTTCCCGAGGGGTAAAGCAGTTCATAGCTGAAACCATTGCAAGAGTCAGAAGAGCCGGGGCGAATGGCGAGATCGTGATCCGCTTTGATTCTGGTTACTGGTCCAACGCAACTCTTGTCCAGCTCGAGAAGCTCGATGTCAGGTACTCCATGGCCATACGTGCCGGAACCAAAGGGATAAAAGGGATAATCGAAGCAATCGATGAAGATGCCTGGAGCGAAATACCTTATACCCCAGACGGAGAGGCCCAGGTGGCGGAGACTATCTATCAGAACCGCAGACTCGTGGTAAGACGTACCAGGCTGATAGGCAAACAGGCCGAACTCTGGCCTAGCTGGCGATACTTCGGATTTCTCACCGATCTGAGTGGAACAACAGTTGAAGCTGACCAGTTCCAGAGAAACCGTGCGGTAATTGAGCTCTGCATCAGAGATATCAAAGAATCAAGCCTAGAACACCTCCCGAGCGGGAACTTCTCCGCCAATGGAGTATGGCTAGCGTGTGCGGTACTCGCCCATAACCTGCTCAGATGGAGTGCC
>JAKBHQ010000181.1 GCA_021836665.1 Thermoplasmata archaeon | reverse complement strand
CGATGCCCTGCCACTCACGCAAACGTCACAAAACCGACCCCGGCTGAGGTGTACGAAAACCATCGGAATGGGTGTACGAATTCAATCGGAACGGGTGTACGAAAACCCTCGGAATACGCACCCACAAGAAATTAAAAGGGCTCATTGGCGCATTTTAGAATGTTATGTGAATAAATTGAAGCCCGCTGGACCTATTCATCGCCAATTTGATGTAAGACTAGATAGCAGACTGACAACGCATCGATCTGGAGAATAAGGCCGGGGCCGGTTTCGACGTCTCGGGTTGGCGCAAAACCCGCGGTCTGAAGTAAGTAACGCAATTGGTGCCACGTACTACTTGAGGGGAGCCCAGACTATGGTTCAATCGGCAAATACGGAGCTATTCAGAAATGCCAGAGACTTTTTGATTGCCAACAGACTGGACTATGAAGCCGCCTACAGCGGTTTCGCCCGTCCGAAGTTCGACAACTTCAACTGGGCCCTCGACTGGTTCGACGCGATCGCTAAAGACAACGACAACATCGCACTATGGGTCGTCGAGCAGGATGGATCAGAGCAGAAAATCTCGTTTAAAGAGATGTCCAAGCGGTCGAATCAGGTCGCAAATTGGCTGAGGGACAAGGGCGTTTTGCGAGGAGATCGAGTAATAGTAATGCTCGGTAACCAGGTGGAGCTTTGGGAGACGATATTAGCGGTCATGAAGCTCGGCGCAGTCGTTATACCAGCCACCACCCTCCTCGGTCCAGTAGATCTACCCGACCGGATCGAACGAGGAAATGCAAAGCATGTCATCGTAGGGTCAGCAGACACCCAGAAGTTCAATGATGTACCAGGAAGTTTTAGCAAGATTTGCGTCGGCGAAGCTCAACCCGGCTGGCTCTCCTACTCAGAGAGTCGCTCCGCAAGCGACGAGTTTGATTCCGATGGGTTGACGGGTGCGACCGACACCCTCTTGCTCTATTTCACCTCTGGCACCACCTCTAAGCCCAAACTCGTCGAGCACACCCACACCTCTTACCCCGTGGGACACCTATCCACCATGTACTGGATCGGCCTCCAGCCGAACGATGTCCACCTGAACATATCCTCACCAGGCTGGGCAAAGCACGCTTGGAGCAACTTTTTCGCACCATGGAACGCCGAAGCAACTGTGCTGGTTTACAACTACACCCGCTTCGACGCCAACGCAATGCTTGACCAGATTCGACGCTGCGGGGTATCGACTTTCTGCGCTCCTCCAACCGTATGGAGAATGCTCGTCCAGGCGGATCTCCAATCTAAGCCCGAGGCACTTCGAGAAGTTGTCGGGGCAGGAGAGCCACTTAATCCTCAAGTAATAGAAGAGGTCCAAAAGTCGTGGGGTCTGACGATTCGTGATGGCTACGGCCAAACCGAAACTTCGGCCCAGGTCGGCAATACTCCGGGGCAACCTATAGTCCTCGGATCTATGGGCAAACCATTACCTGGATACAAGGTAACCCTAATAGACCCGATATCCGAAGAACCCTCCTCCGACGGTGAGATCTGTCTGGACCTAGCCACCGACCCGATCGGACTGATGGTCGGTTATCGAGACAACCCAGAAATGAACCAGAGGGCGATGCGGGGTAACAGGTATCACACTGGTGACGTCGCTTCACTCGACTCGGAGGGGTACATCACATACGTCGGAAGGACGGACGACGTCTTCAAGGCTTCGGACTACCGGATTTCGCCCTTCGAGCTCGAGAGTGTGCTAATTGAGCACGAAGCGGTAGTAGAGGCCGCTGTAGTACCTTCACCAGATGCACTGAGGCTGGCCGTACCGAAGGCCTACATCACCTTGGCTAAGGGTTACGAGCCGACCAAGGAGACCGCCTTCGAGATCCTCAAGTACGCCAGGGAGAACCTAGCTCCATATAAGCGAATACGGCGGATCGAATTTACCGACCTACCCAAAACCATCTCGGGGAAGATCCGTCGTGTAGATCTCAGGGGTCGCGAGAACGAAATCCATAGCGGCGAAACGAGGGTAGAAGGCGAATGGAGCGATGACGATTTCCCAGAATTGCGTTCATAGTTAGCTCGATCATCAGATCAGCCGAGGCAGACTATCGGGCCCCTGCCATCCAAACCAGGGGCCTTCTCTGCTTCGGCACAACTATCAATTACCCAATCGACCCTTAGCACACTCCCCCGTCTCGACAAGCTGTCCCAGGTGCCAAAAGACCCTCAGGTAGCTCACCTCAATACAAGATCACAGCGAAAATCGAAGCCGTTACTAGCCATGGTCAGGGTGGTCGAGGTTATCCTAACCCTGGCTAGCGGCCAAATCAAAAGACCCGGATCCTTCCTGCTAAAGATACCTAACCGCCCGTTCATGGATCTTCGATTTTCGCAGCTTGGCAGGTAATTCGCTGACTACGGACCGCCCCGAAGGTCTCCGTTATCCCAAAGTGCCAAATTCTAAGTTGGCCTTTTGCGGATCGACCGAAGACCATTCCTCCCCGTGTGGAAGTCCCTCCGGATTATTAATTAGGTGACCTAAGTCACCTAATTACCGCTGACCGACCCATTGCTACCCAGTTCGTATACCCTAGTACGTATATGATGCCCAAGAAGGTAATTTTCCCGACAGGACAAAAAACAGGCCGAGAAACGCTTGTCAAAACACCTAGCAATCGGTCCATTAACCTACGGGTTCACGCTAGCACAGAAACAAAAACACGACCTCTAGAAGGGAGTATGCGTGAAACAGGCCAATGACACCGTAATTCAACGACCGAGTAATCACCCACTTCGCATCGGCTAAAACGTACTTTCACCTAGGTGGACACACCCGTAAACTGCGTCTCTCTCATGGTAAATCGTAAACCCTGAAGGGTATA
>JAKBHQ010000153.1 GCA_021836665.1 Thermoplasmata archaeon | reverse complement strand
ATCACTGAAAGGAAAGGGCAATTATGTCAGACACCGCCACTAAGCCACAAGAGGTCCTGGTATCTCTGGCGGCTTCAACAGCGGATCCGGGGCCACTTGGCCTCGCTGCTTTTGCATTAACCACATTTTGTCTGAGCGTATTCAATGCGGGAATCCTAAGTGGAACATTGGAGGGCATTGTTTTGCCTCTTGCACTGTTCTATGGTGGAATAGCGCAGCTCGTGGCTGGCATCCAGGAGTTCAAGAAGGGTAATACCTTTGGAGCTACTGTATTCACGTCTTATGGTGCATTTTGGATGGCCTTTGCGGCATTTGTCCATGTCATCGTTCCAGAAATGGTCGCAGCTAAGACGCCGAATATAAATGAAGCGGTTGGACTGTTCCTGCTTGCATGGACACTGTTCACCATCTACATAATGATCGGGTCGTTTGCTATCAATGGAGCTCTTGCAGCTCTTCTTGTAGTGCTTGAAATCACCTTCATCTTGCTGACTTGGGGCAACTTTGCGAATAATCTCTCGATCATCAAGCTCGGTGGTTACCTAGGTATCATCGTTGCAATTATGGCTTGGTATTGTTCAGCGGCTGGACTGCTGGCTTCGGTCTTCGGCAAGATTATTCTGCCGGTTTGGCCAGTGAAGAAGTAACCATCATAACCAGTGGCAGATGCCATTGGGTCTAGCGCTTATTCTGGTCCTGGGTATCCAGTTCGTCTATCCGAAAAGATAGCGGATTGGGTCCCAGGGCTCTTTTTATTTCGGAAAGGGTTTGTCTGAATCCTTCCAACCACGGACCCTCGTCGAAGAGACTTTGATCTTCGGAGCTTGATGAGTTTGCTAGCCTCAGTTCCAACTGGGAAGCAAGTTGGTAGAAGAGGCTGCGCGCCTCGGAGTAAATCCCCATTATGTCGAGGGTGTCTGCCTTTGCCAGCAGAGTGCGGATCTTTTTCGGATCATTAGCTTCGATAGCATCTACTACCCGTTCCAGGGATTCATATGCTTCTCTTTGAGACCGACCGATTGAAGGTGCCATGGGGCCAAACTAGACGCTCGACTTCGTAATGGGCGTCCTTTTAGATTCGAGGTCTTCGATTTAGTGATCTGATACCTCTGAGCTGGAAGTTTACCCAAAGCGAATTTCCACAAACTAGGCTTGAGCCAGATGGGAGCTAATGGGCCAGTGCAGGATTCGGCAACTGCCTTAGCGGGTGGCAGGTATCTACTTTCGGAGTTGCTCGCGAGTGGCGGGATGGGCGAGGTGTACCTGGCTATGGACACCAGGTTGCACCGAAAGGTTGCTATTAAGTTCCTAAAGACAGTAGCTACTTCCGATGCAAATCAGCGCCAGCGCTTCGAGATCGAAGCCCGCGCCGCAGCGAAGGTTTCCAACGATTTTGTGGCAACGGTATATGACGTTGGTGAAGAGGGCGACCGACCTTATATAGTTATGCAGTTGCTCGAAAGAGAGACACTTAAAGACAGGATTCTCAAGGGACCTATTGCTCCTAGTGAAGCGATAACGATTTGCCTGGGCATACTGAGTGCCCTAGGGGCTGCGCACGAAGCTGGGATTCTTCACAGAGACATAAAGCCTTCTAATATCCTCTTCGATTCAAATGGGCGGGTAAAGGTCGCAGATTTTGGGATTGCAACTATCGCCGAGAGTGGAGAAGATGACGACCGGACCGTCACTTTAGAGATCTTCGGCACTCCGAGTTACTTAGCTCCCGAGCGGATGCTTTCCGGTCGTCCGAGCGCTATGTCGGACATCTATTCAGTCGGTGCAATACTCTACGAGATGCTCAGCGGAAAGAGACCTTACGTTGGGGAAACTCCCATGTCGATAGTGCTTGCTTCTCGGGAGGCAAAGAGGATTCCGATCGACGAGTTGAATCCAAAGCTACCGAAATCCTTGGTGGAGATAGTCGATAAGGCTCTGTCGCCAGAACCGGAACTTCGATTCCAAACGGCAAAGGAGATGGCCGGTGCACTTTCCCTCGTGCTCTCGCAGGAGGACTGGCTCGTTGCTACATTAGAGCAGCCCCCGCTTCTCGAGGAGACCCTCCTTTTATCCTCGGTCGGGGGAGTTACCGATTTGACCCAGAAGATCGGGCCAACGACCGAGTCCAAGGCAAAACCATGGGCTTTTTTGAATTTTGGTCCATTCAGGGTTCCGAAGGAGATTCTTTACGCTTTGGCGGCGGTGCTATTAGTGGCGGTCCTAGTGGTTTGGTCTACGCTGGCGTCGAACAATAGCTCCAACCGTGTACCGAAGATCACTACCTCTACCGTCATTCAGCCCGCGGTCACTTCGACTACGGTTGTTACAACTACGACACTCCCGCCGACGACGCTCCCCACTGCACCCACCCCTCCGAGGGGAGGAAAGGGGCCACCCGGCAAGAAGAAGTAGGATACCCTTTCGGATCGAGGGATCTCACTGGCTCTGCTTGTACCGATTAGTGGCATTAATGTGATGGGATGTGGTCGCTTCGGCGTAGGGCGCGGAGCCATGGGTGCGATTTGGTCTGTGGGCCGTGTCTTGAAGACCTCTTCGGCGGTGTATAGGATCGGGCCTTATTTTGATCATAGTTGTCGTTGGTTACTTTTGTGGGGCCATTAGTGATGCGGAGGATGGTCGCGTGGAATCGGCCCACGAGGAATTGAGGGAAATTTAGGCCCGATACCTGGGGAAAAGGTAGCTGGGAGTAAATTTCATACCTTGTCAAGCTGGCCCTGGCTATGGGATTGATCGTCGAGCGCCAAAGGAAGAAGAATGACAAAAGGAGAGAGACAGCACGGGGTACGGAATTATGGTCCGTGGCTAACGGCGTTGTTAGTTTTGGTAATAGGTGGCTTGCTGCTTTCAGTTCTGACTGATAACTATACCC
>JAKBHQ010000422.1 GCA_021836665.1 Thermoplasmata archaeon | reverse complement strand
GTCATGCACCAGTTCGATCTACGCGCTAGCCCAGGGCGAGGTGAGGTTTCATGGTGATTGGGAGAGCTTCGCTTCCAAGGCCGACCTTCTCGAGGAGTACCTATAACCAGGGTGAAATTGCCAGGGTGACATTGCCAGGCTAAAGGCCAAGGTCTCTCAGCTGGCTGGCCCACCGTTAGGCCTCTGAGTTCGTGGACCTTCCCAGAACGATTCGAAGGGCCGTCCTGATAGTGGTCGGCTCTCGTTCTGGTATTGCGTGGGTCATCACGGTAATTGCAATCCTCGCACGATGTCTCGCTATCGCATACATCGCTTCGAGTGAATTGCGTTGCTGACAGGATTTTAGGAGGATCCGATGCTCGGTCTCGGACTGTAGGTCGATATGGGGCTTGTCTCTTAGCCATATCGAGCGATAGAGGCTACTTCTGTCCTGGAGTCGGTGGAGGTCTTGTAGTAGTAGGACCGGCGACTTAGACGAATGGATGTCGTGGAAGATGGCGTCTGCGGCCATCCAATCCTCCCTAGCGTCGTCCTCCGATGCGACCTGCATCACGCTGAGCATCTCCTCCATCCGCGCTAGATCGGACTCCTCAAGGTGGGGGACGGTTTCGTATGTGGCCAAAGCTGATAGCAGTATGCGCTGGGCCGAAACGGCCTCTAGGTCGTCGAGTCTAAAAGATGCAACCCTAGCCCTTCGATTCGGTTCAGCGAAAACCAGGCCCTCCTCCTGGAGCATGCGGAGGGCCTCTCTGAGCGGTGTCCTACTCACGCCGTACTGATCGGCTAACTTGCCCTGAGAAAGAATCGCCCCCTGCGGCAGGTTGCCAACCAGAATCTCGTGCCTAAGGTGCTGATGAACAGATGTCACTGCAGCCGGTTGTCCGAACTCAGATGAGGTGTCCACACAAGGCTGGATACCATTTCTAGCGCTAGCGTCTGTTGTTTCAGTCATTCCACTTCTGATCTTTGAATCACGGTGACGATAAATATGCTGTTTATAGCTTAGACCTGGGAACAGTAGTAATGACGTGTAATTCAATACGAGCCACTGGCAAGGCCTTTAATTTGTTGCTCCTTTGGGTAATTAAGAGTTTGGGATCCAGTATTGGACTCGCGGGCTATGTGACACTGCATACTGAGTATCGGTCGACGACGAAGCCGATCTCCCTATTTCCGACCTTGTCGCATTGAGACGGTTTGTGCGCTCGATGGTAGCGACTCGAAGTCGAAGCGGTGGCCACGGCGTAATCATTCTTTTTAGTTCATAAAAAGGAGTCCAAAGGAGATAAGACCTTTGGGTAATTTTGTGGGGGCAGACAAAAAAGTGGGTATGTCGAGGTGCCAAGGGGCGGCACTAGCACCGTAGTGCGGTTTTCGACGAGACAAACTAGTTCAGGTACCATACCCCCGCGCAATAAGGTCATGGACGGCCCGGGTTCGGTAAAGATTTCAGCGGAGTTGTGAATCTCGTTCACTCGGCTATATCAGATCGTTCGATGTCAGTAAGCTTTGGATCCTCCCCGCTGCTAGGGCCAAGGACACTTTGCCCTACGCCCCATTCCGACGAGTCACACCGCAAGCATCCAAATGAGACTGGATGCGAGAGCGAGCCTCTCGGAAAGAGCGGGATAGAGCGACCAAAGCGTGTCGCATCCTCGGACTAAGCTGTATCCATGAGCGGATGCGAGCGGCTTTATTTTGGTCGCATTATTAGAGAGGCCAGCGAGGATCGAGGGGCCCTTCTCTGTCAAGCCCGCCGCTACAGCGCTAATTCAGAAGTAGATGCAACTTTTAATGCGATCAATGCCAAAGGACATAGTGCCACAGGATGTGGAGAAATTCTGAACATTAACAGCCCGAAAGTACCCGTGAAGCGTCAAACACGGGAACTGGCTGGTTGACCCGTGCTTATTCCAGAAGGCCTTGTCCCTAGTCACGGGGATGATGTCGCTATAGAGATCAGAAACGAAAGACATGTCCTCAAGGTCAGCCAAAAAGAGCTGGCTGAAATAGTCGGATGCAGCCAAAGCGCACTTTCTAAGCTTGAAAGAGGAGCGCAAGGTATCGACTCGTCTCTCATCTGCAAGGTTGCCGAGGTCATGGATCTGAATTTGCTCGGCACCATTTCGCCCCCCAGAATCACCTCGGTGGCGGTAGGAATGAGAAGGTTGCTCCAAGAAGATCCACCAGATACATCTTTAGCGTTTCGAATCTTGAGTCGATTTACCGGCCAGTGGAGATCTCTTGCAAACGCTTCAGACAAGCTCGAAGCTGTCAGTACGCGACCGCTTTCTACTTCCGATCAGCGCTTTGACGCTTTGTTGGCTGGGTATGTCGAGCATCTTTGTGTAACTGACGAGATTCAAGCACCTGCCTGGGTCTATCTCAACGCCTACTACTTGGAGAGATTTTGGTGGAGGACACCGCTTGCAAGAATGAGAGCGATTGAAATGGCAGAGACACCTGGAGCTCTGAGCAACCGAAAAGTCTTTACGAGCGCGCGTTCTCTTGAGTCGGTATGACCGAAAGGCAGACACTTGATGCTGAGCGAATAAGAGAACTACTCGCTGAACTGGGGGAGGTGCTGGCGGGCGAGGGCATTTCAGGCCAGCTATATCTAGTAGGCGGGGGAGCTATAGCCCTCGCCTACAGCACTGACCGTGTTACTAGTGATCTAGACGCGGTCTTTGAGCCGAAGATGAAAATATATGAGGCGGCTCGCCACCTCGCGCAGAGGCATGGTCTATCAAGCGATTGGCTCAATGATGCAGTTAAAGGTCTACTACCATCCGGTACCGGCGCACCAAAAGAGGTTCTTTCTGTCCGGGGACTATCGGTTCTAGTCCCAGATCCAAAGACTCTCTTTGCGATGAAAGTTAGGGCCTCCCGAGCTGATCGCGATTT
>JAKBHQ010000250.1 GCA_021836665.1 Thermoplasmata archaeon | reverse complement strand
TGGATAGTCTGCGATCTTCGGTCTAGCCCGAGAAACCACCGAGATTAAAGATGACTTGCCGACGTTTGGAAATCCGACGAGAGCCACATCTGCGGCCAGCTTCAGCTCAAGATTAAACCAGATATCCTCACCGACCTCGCCCTGTTCAGCAAAGGCTGGCGCCCTACGTGCATTAGAGAGAAATCGGGCGTTACCCTTTCCGCCGCGACCACCGCGAGCGGCTCGCCACCTGAGCTCGTCCTCCGCCAGATCGACTAGCACCTGACCTTCGAGGTCTCGGACTATCGTTCCAATCGGAACGTAGACGAGTACCTCTTCGCCCCTCTTGCCGATCTTCTTCTTCGAACCACCGTGCGTACCATCTTCGGCCCGCCTAAATGGCTGATCACGAAAGCCGATCAGCGAGGAGACGTTGTAAGACGCTACCAACCATACGTCGCCGCCGTCGCCGCCGTCGCCGCCGTCGGGTCCGCCTTTATCTACATAAGCTTCTCGACGAAATGAAACCGCGCCGGCACCACCGTCGCCGGCTCGCGCGTGTAGCTGTGCCCTGTCGACGAATTCGGCCAATTTAGTCCAGTCATCTACTCCCCAGAACTACTGGGGACACCAAAGACCCCTAGTCAGGCCTGCGAATCGGAAACGATGTCGACAAGCTTGCGACCCCTGCGGGACCCAAACTTGACCTTCCCCGGCGCGGTTGCGAACAAAGTATCGTCCCCACCGCGACCCACATTAATGCCAGGGTGGAACTTTGTTCCCCTCTGGCGAACGATGATCGCTCCGGCCCTTACCTCGGTCCCATCAAAAACCTTGACGCCTAATCTCTGAGCATTTGAATCGCGGCCGTTCCTAGTGGAACCTCCGCCCTTCGTCTTAGACATCTCACTCCCTAAAAATACGGGTACAACCCGAAAAAACTCTAACTTACGCGGAAATGGAGGTGACTTTGATCACCGAATAATGCTGTCTGTGTCCCCAACGCTTGCGCTGGTTGGCCTTAGACTTGTACTTGAAACCGATAATTTTCGGTCCTTTAGCTTCGCCTACGACCACCGCAGTGACCGAAGTTCCGGCCAAGTCTGCTGGTTTTGACAGCACGCGATCTCCATCAACTACCAAGACGGGAGTGAAATTAACCTCGGCACCATCGGAGGTGCCCAAAAGCTCCACCGCCACTACCGAGCCTTCTTCGACTCGCTCTTGTTTTCCACCGGTACTTATGATTGCGTACATAGCCCAACCATCCTATACGTCTCTGAGCAATACCTGATCAAAGATGATTCCTCTACCGCCACAGTTTGGGCAGTTTTCCGAAAAAGCTTCGACCAATCCTTCTGAAACCCGCTGACGGGTCATTTCTACCAGCCCCAGCTGGCTCATGTCATATACGTGAGTCTTGGTCTTATCCCTAGCCAAGGCGGCCCTAAAAGCGCGCATCACGTCTTCACGATTTTCTTTGATCAACATATCGATGAAGTCGATCACTATAATCCCGCCGATGTCACGGAGGCGCAGTTGCCGCGCAATCTCTTCGACCGCTTCAAGGTTATTCCTATGAATAGTCTCTTCCAAAGAGACGGTTCCCACGTTCTTACCCGTATTTACGTCGATAACCGTCAGGGCTTCCGCCCGGTCGATAACGATAGATCCACCCGAGGGAAGCCAGACTTTTCTCTCTAAGGCCTTATGAAGCTGTTCGTGAACATGATAGGACTCGAATACCGGGATCTGCGTCGTGGAGTTGTCATAGTACTCCACCCTGTCCGCCAGCTCAGGAGAGATCGCAGACACGTAGCTTACGACCTCTTCATAGAGCTCGAAATCGTCGATTACGATTCCTCGGTAGTTGCGGTTGAACTCTTCCCTAACGACCCTAAGCGCAACCTGCGGCTCTCGGTAGAGGAGGGTCGGGGCATGGGCCAAACGAGCCCTGGTCTCTATCTTGTCCCAGATCTCCTTCAGCCTCGCCACGTCGCGCCGGAGCTCGTCTGGCGAAGAACCCTCCGCTGCTGTGCGAACGATAACGCCAAAACCCTCGGGCTTGACGTCGTCGAGAATCTTGCGAAGGCGCTTCCGTTCGTCGTCTGGTAGTCTCTTCGAAATCCCGTAACTGTTAGAGTTGGGTATCAGCACCACGAAGCGTCCCGGCAGCGATACCTCTTGGGTAAGGCGGGCTCCCTTGGACCCGATTGGGTTCTTCGTCACCTGGCAGATCACGGTCTGCCTCGGCCTAAGGAGCTGTTCGATCCTTACATTACGATCGCCAACTTCGATATCGTCGCGCTCGAATCTGACATCACCCCGGTATAAAACGGCGTTCTTGGAGGTCCCAATATCGACAAAGGCGGCTTCCATCCCAGGTAGGACGTTAGTTACACGACCAAGGTAAATATTCCCGTCGATGCTGTACTGGTTGTCTGACTCTCGGGCCACGTAGTGCTCGATGAGAGTTCGGCCCTCGAGAATCGCGATTTGGGTGACGTCGTCGCGGAGCTGAACGCACATAAGATACCGGCCGACTGGCCGGCCATTACGCTGACGACCAACCCGCTGGTTAGCCCTGCGGTCAGACTGCGAGCCGAATTCAATTGCATCAGCCAGCTGGTCAGGGACGCTGTAGACGACCGGACCCTGAGCTAGGAGCTTGTCACGCTCATTCTTAGAGCGACCGTAACGCTTTTTCCGCCTTTGCGAAGGCTGCGCCGGTTTAGCCGGCTCCGAGGCGACTTTGGGCTTCTCGGCGATGTCGTGCTGGTGGAGCTGGCGGAGCTTCTCTACCTCCTCCACCGGGATAACATCCCCCACCTTCGGGCGTAACGGGATCTTCGGGGTCTTTAAGCGAGACAGATAACCAGACGACTTCGCAGCCTGGGGTGGCTCTCGGGTTTCGGCCCCAGCGGA
>JAKBHQ010000145.1 GCA_021836665.1 Thermoplasmata archaeon | reverse complement strand
CTTATGGTTGGAATCACGTATGGTATTGAGCCGGCGGGGGGCTCGGCGACGGGTTGGACCTCGTTGCCGGTTCTTTTGGAACTGGGTCTCGGTATCGCCTTGTTGGTTGCATTCTTTTTTATAGAGGCCAAGGTCGACAATCCAATGTTCAAGATTCCACTATTTAGAATTAGAACCTATCTTTTCGGTACCTTTTCGACCTTCCTGGTTGCGGTATCACGGGGTGGCCTGATGTTCATGCTCATCATCTGGCTCCAGGGCATTTGGTTGCCTCTTCATGGATACAGTTTTGCAGCGACGCCACTGTGGGCAGGTATCTACATGCTCCCCCTCACCGTTGGGTTTCTGATCGCTGGACCGATGTCGGGCCACCTTTCCGATAAATTTGGGCCACGTCTTTTTGCGACGATTGGCCCAATAGGGACCGCTGTCGCATTCGTCCTGCTCCTTTTGATGCCGGTGGACTTCTCATACCCTTACTTTGCCGGTGTCCTTCTTCTCTCTGGGCTTTCGCAAGGCATGTTTGCCGCTCCGAATCGTGCGGCGGTGATGAACTCGTTACCGCCAGAGAATCGCGGTGTGGGTGGAGCGATGAATTCGACTTTCCAGAATTCAGCGCAGGTATTCTCGATCGGTATATTTTTCTCTTTGATGATTGCGGGTCTTTCGGCGGTGTTACCACGGGCCATGGCAACTGGCTTAATCAGCCATGGCGTAGACGCTAACCTAGCTCGGGGACTCTCACACCTTCCACCGGTGTCGATTCTTTTTGCGGCCTTTCTCGGGTATAACCCGATTCAAAGGCTCCTTGGGCAGCGGGTGCTGCTTGGCCTATCGCATCAGAACTACGTGATTCTGACCGGTAAAGAGTTTTTCCCGAAGTTGATTTCGGGCGCATTTTCTTCCGGCCTCCATGAAGCCTTTATTTTCGCCTTATCGGCATGTTTGATCGCTGCGGTTGTCTCATCTGCTAGAGGTAGACAGGTCTCGAGTGCCGTAGAGTCGGTACATGATGTCACAATAGAGGCCTCGCCGTCCTTCGGTATCCATGGCGATGGTGGCCTGGGAATAGGTGAGGTACTCAACCCAGAGCCAGGGGCAAAGATATGATTTGGCGGTGCTTGAATTCGTGCGAGGTTGACCCGAGGGAGGTCAATACTTCTCGGTGCAGAAAGCCTCGAACGCTGGGTCAACTGGCTAGACAAGTGCGGATGATTTCGGTGTCTATGGCTGGGCAGAATAGAGCGATCTGCACCAAGGGACCTTTAGAGGCCTTGGAGCCTAAAGCGATGAGTGCCGAGGCGGAAATAGTTTATTTGAATTATGAACACGCTAAATCGATCTGCTCGCGTGCGACAAATAGTATCCCCACATTGAGGCTTGACTCTACCAGAAGGAACATGGGGACATTCAGCTTTTACCCGGACCCTGAATTGAGAGTGGGTATCTGACAATGGGAGTTTTAGAGGGCTCAACGGCTAATGGAGAGGGGACGGTGTCCGACGAGAACGTCCGGAGTGCAAAGGGCCGTATGGGGTCGTTCTCCTTTGAGGGTGAGAGCGCAGAGGGCTTACTGCGGATTGGTGAGGTAACCAAGTCCACCGGGTTGACCGCTAGGACCTTGAGGTATTGGGAGGAGATCGGGCTAATTTCTCCGATCGACCACATTGAAAATAGGGAAAGAAGGTATTCAGCCAAGGTCCTAGAACGAATTGACGTTATTAGGAGGCTCCAGGAGGTCTTGGGCCTCTCTCTCGCTGAGGTGAAAGCGGTCTTAGAACAGGAAGATCGACTTTTGGAAGTTGTATCGCGATATCGAAAGGACCTCGACAGCGGAACTAGGTTGGTGATGCTGACCGAGGCAAAAAGGGCTAACGATGAAATCGTCAAGCGCCTTGACGATCGGCTGTCGGAGATTGGAAGATTTCGCATGGAAAGGGTAGAACGTGGACAGCGTATCGACTCAGCAATTGAGCAGATCTTGCGGGAGGTTAACCACTAGTGTCCCAATTCGAAATTAGAGTTGTTTCCCATTAGGTCAACCCGCTTTGTCTGATAGTGTTACGCCACCCAACTATTTCTAAGGTGTTTGACAGTGTTATCTCGACCTTGAATTGTTCGGTGCAATCTCCTCGGATTTGACGCTATACCCAAGTCTCACACATCCCCACTTCTTTCCCGCTATATAAAGCGGTGCTGAAACATCCTTTATCAATGAGTAATGGCCCCCTCCAAGGTCCCTTCGATAAATTTGAATGACAAATTGGGCCTGTGATTCAGCGGCTTTTTTGGCAACCTTGTCGGAGTATATCCGTCGGTGACGAGAGTGCTCATTGTTCCATACCGGATCTGAGCCTTGTGGTTGTGAAGCCTTTTTGTTGTGGATCGGTAGGTAGCCGTTGTTGTCATGGATGACCAAATAGTCGACCGCAGAGTCCTTGAGCGGCGAATCGATAATTTCTGGGAGGATCTCCTCGGAGATGTAGGTGAACTTTGATAAGTACTGCTTCGGGTTGGTTCCCGGAACTTCGAGGTAGTTTGTGTCAAAGAGTTCAAACTCCTTCACCCTTCCGTCCCGCAATGCCACCTCGTAGGCCTTTGACACCTCGGATACCTTGGCTTGGAGGATGTCGACCATCTCTTTGTCCTGGGTGATGGCTCCCGATTCGACAACTTGTCCAAGTAGCCATTCAGAGACCTTTACAAGGTTCTCGACCCCGCCAGCGGTGTTTCTCAGTCGATCGCAGATTGATCTAAAGCCATTACTTAACCCAACATAGCCAGCCTCCGCTACCTCGCTGAGTTCGTTTGCGGAGATAATGAAGCCGTTCACGTGTCTGATCCTTTTAGCGAGTTCTTCGAGCTGCCCATTTACCTGGGCGACAGCCGAAGTGATCCTCCCCGA
>JAKBHQ010000111.1 GCA_021836665.1 Thermoplasmata archaeon | reverse complement strand
CCGCCGTCAGAGTTCGAAAGCAACTACTACACTCAAAGAGAGCTTGAGAACCGATCGGTTCTCAAGTAACTGGGTGTCCATTAAACCCGGGGCATATCACCCAGTCGACTCTTTCCCCCTTACTAACAGCTTCGATCTAACAGCACTTCGTAGGCGACGAGGGAAAATGAAATCTCGTGTCCATCTGGAGAATAACCACGCAGCAGGGGGCCGCAATCCTCCCCGTCGAGCAAAGTTTGATACTGACGCCGGGAATGGATTAGAAGAATCAAAAAACCAGTGGCGCGCCCCCGGTAGGAATCGAACCTACGACCAATTGCTTAGAAGGCAACTGCTCTATCCGCTGAGCTACAGGGGCCAACGATACAGACTAGTTAGTTTTTGCCTCACTTGAGACAGAGCGCTACATCTTCTCGTCAGCGAAATAGGAGAGGACAATAAGGTCCTGGAATGCACCACTGCGATCTATGACTTGATTCCTAAATAGCGCCTCTGGAACAAATCCCATGGATTCAAAGACCCGCTTTACTGGCGTTTGTGGCGCTAGGACTTCCACGAAAACCTTCTTCAGACCTTTCTTTACTCCGGCGTCAACGGCCGCCTTTGCTAGAGTTCCACCGAGTCCTTTGCCCCTCTGGTCCGGAGCCACCACAAGGCGGAGCTCGCCCACATGGCTCTCCCAGCCACCCATTGCCAAAGTGGCTGCGTAACCCACGATGTCATTACCTTTGGTCGTTGCAACTAGGCGATGGTTGACATCGTCGGTTGTCCAAGATGAGATCAAATGAGAATCCAACACGTCCTCTTTGAAAAAGTTCCTGTCAGTTTCGGCGATTCCTTGGAAGAAGCGGGCTAACTGTGGAGCGTCAGTCCCTTCAATCTTGCGAATCTCAAACCAACTCTTTTCGTTCATCGGTCCCCCATCCATTTCCATGGCCTTAAGAAAGCAACTCACTTCTGCCCTCAATCCAATCCGCAATCTTTGGCATAGTCACTCTGTTCGCTTGTCTACCAACAATCAGCCCAGCGTGACCCGCCGGAAGTCTCAACTCAACGGCGTCCTTTGATCCGACAAGTGCAACAACGGGAGTTGCTGCATCGATCGGCACTATATGATCCTTCTCCGCCACCACGTTGAGTACAGAGCACTTTATCGAGATCAGGGAAACAACCTCTCCTCCGAGCTCGCAGGATCCAGTCGCCAAGCAATTCTTCCTGATAAACAGGTCGACGATCTGAAGGAACACTCCTCCAGGAAAAGGTATATGCTCTCCAGTCCACCTAGTCATGGCTAAGTAGCCGTCCATAAACTCATCGTCCCATAGATTTTCAACCAAATTGGCGCGGTTTACAATATCGCCGGTCGGTTTTAGCAGTCGGAAGGAGTTGGCTATATCATCTGCAGGAACGTTTCCGTCCCACCCGAGTAACTTCTGCGGTTCGATCTTGTCAACCTTCAATAGGTCCACTAAGGGACCCATGGCCGAAAAGTCAATCGGACTTGCCATAGTCACGAGATTCCTTATTGGGGCATCTGAGTGCGAAGCCACATACAGCAGGGCCAAATCTCCCCCTAAGCAGTACCCATAGAGCGTGACGTCCTTTGCCCCGGAAACCCTGATAGCGTTTTCCACGACCTTGGCCAGATAATCATGGGTATAGGTCTCCAATGAGTTGCTCGCTTCGAAGCCATCGGGCACTCCCCAATCGACTAGGAAAACATCGAATCCCCTGCCCAATAGGTACTCTACCAGGCTCTTGTTCGGGCGGAGATCCAATACATAGCTTCGGCTGATCAGACTCATAACCAACACAATCGGGGTCGAATAGAGCCGTTTATCGCTTTTATACCTAAAAAGTTGAACCTTGTCATAACTCCAGACGGTCTCTTTTGGAGTTATGCCAACCTCAATCTTTTCGGCACCAACGAAGTACTTGAACCCATTTCGAGCCCTCGCAACACTTCGATTCAACTCCGCGAACAGATCCTCTATGGCGTCGGGGAGTCCGAATTCCTTCAATTGGCTATTCCGCCTGGTTTTCTTTCATGTCTTCGATCGACTTGGAGAGTTCGCGGATTCGCCGTTCGAGGCTAGATACCTGCTCTGACAGCTTCTTTAGATCGGTAACAGCAGGTAAGTTCCACACATGCAATAGATTCTGCGTTGTCTCTTCAAACCGCTTGTTGGCTTCGTAGCGAAGCTTCGTGAGCACAGAAATCAAATCTGCGAACTCAGACATCCCCACCATGGACTCAAGTTTTGGAGCAACACCCTTTTCAACAAGATCGAAAACATTTCGCCACAAGGGCTTGGGAGAACTCATAGTTCTACAGTACTCTCCAAATAGCTAAGTGGCTGAACTTCTCCACACAATCGAGCTATCCTTAGGTTGTTTCCTATTGGACAACTGCTCCTCAAGCAAATAAACGGATCAAATTCCACCTATCGTCCCCTGACGTGATCAAGGCGACTTATCCAGCGACTAGATTACTCTGACTGGCTCGTGGTGGCCGTAGCTCAGTTGGTTAGAGCGCCAGGTTGTGGCCCTGGAGGTCGGGGGTTCGAGTCCCCTCGGTCACCCCACCCAGCCAATCAAGTACTGACAAGTTTCAAAGTGCACATTTACTTGCTGGAACTTGACCGACAGTGCGCCTTAAGACGGTAATCTCTACGAGGCGGGCGATTTGGCGCCTCTAGCTCAATGGCAGAGCAACGGACTCTTAATCCGCAGGTTCTGGGTTCGAGTCCCAGGGGGCGCACCAGGTAGTTAGTGGTTTTTGAGACACGGCCCTAGGGGCACCGTTACCTCGATCGGTGTGCGCACCACTCGAATGCCGTGACCACGAGCCGAGACACCGAGCATGAGTCCGTCTCTGGCCGGACTTACTGAGATAAGAGGCAAACAACT
>JAKBHQ010000471.1 GCA_021836665.1 Thermoplasmata archaeon | reverse complement strand
TAATTGAAATGGAGATCAATCCTCTACTTGGAGTGCCCGACGGCGCCATCGGCCTAGATGCTCGTATTGTGCTTGTCGAACCGTAGTCGGCTCGCCAGATTTAAGAAATAGGATGCTGGACTCAATAAATATCAACTTGGCCCTATTAAATACAGAACGTACCAGGAGTTTCGTGACGGAGGTCCTAACAATCGAAAGTTCTCTAAAAGATTCATAAGGTATTTTCAGGTGATATGTCATTTCCAATCTGAAATGCTTTAGAAAGTATTTAGTCTTTGTCGCTGGACTTATTGAGCTAAAAGGCACACAACTATCCCAGAAATAATGATTGAATGGTGGAATGGACGCGTTTCCACCTTTGAGTCGTGTTATTACACCATTCTGTGGCTGGGATTATTCCTAAGGTACCTTTGCTTCGAAATCCAGGTAGCGGTCGAGCTGTGTTACTGTGGAGTTCCAGAGCTTCCTGGCATCGTTGGCCTTCATGCCGTCGTATTGGTTCTTCCAGCGATATCAGGTGGTCTCGGTGATGACAAACTTACGAGTGACCTCAGCGACCGTCGGTCCTTCGTTGAGAAGCATGCCGCCTTCGACGAGATTACTGATCACCTGCTCAGGTGCCAATTGATTGCCGCACGTCACAACAGGATGACTATCTATTTGTTTCCATTAGGTACCTCTTTCCGAGTTTAGGACATCATCGAATTTACTTGAAAACGGGGCGAGTTAGCCACCGACGGAAGCAATTGGCAATATGAGATGCGACGGATGCTCTGCATCGTGGAAGATCTGTTGATGAGCAATTGCTGGACTACCTTTTGTGTGGGCATTTGGGTTGGGTTCCCACTGTGGAAATGAGCTAGACGTTACGTGTAATCCAATTCGGTGACCACATTTGAATACATTACTAGTTGCTCGAAGATCGATTTCGCTACAGTGGACGTCTGTTACTGTGTCAGCGTCTGAGTCGATCCGATTTATTCCATCGGATATATTGAACTCGCGGCCATCGGGCCAAACATCGAGTAAACGTACGACGAAATCTGTCGTTGGTGCCGAGGACCTTGTCCAAATTCGAGCCCTTAGTGGCCCGGTCACTTCGATATCCGCTACCAGCGGGTTTGAATAATAGGTGAGGACATCACTGCGGCCTGATATTGCTCGTTGATCCAACGGTCCGGCGGGATACTCGGGCGTCAGCAACGTCGCTCCACCAATGGTGGGGACAGGATTGGCTGGGTCAAATACAAACTTGTCAGGGCTAGAATGCTTTGGGTAGTCAAAACTAAGAACGTGACCTGGCTGAAGGTAAATAGCCGTTTCTTGGGCTCGCTCCAAAGGCCATTCGGCTTCTAATCGCCATTTATTTATTCCCATGACAAAAATGCGAACCGGTGAGGCGTCAATGAATTCGGTGACATTGTCTCGCAAATGGCGATTAAACCAATCTAATTGGAGGCCTGTAAGCCCCGTAGCCGATCCAATCTGGTTTGCGTCTGCGTCCCTACCAAAAACTAGCTCGCCAATCGGATTGGTTCGATCCATATGTGTCCAAGGGCCGATGACTAAGCGCGTCGGTACATTAGATTTTCTGAGTGCGCTGTAAGACTTTATGGTTTCGGGCAAAAACATGTCATACCAGCCTCCAATATTGAGAGCCGGAACGGAATGGGGCTCGTAAATGACATCCTGCAAGATGCCTTCGGTCTCGTAGGTGACATAAGGCCGAAGGGGCATTGCGAGAGATTCAACCCCAATTAATCCAAGTCTTACCAGGGAA
This sequence comes from Thermoplasmata archaeon, assembly GCA_021836665.1. The sequence continues at coordinate 1,137 of JAKBHQ010000471.1, read as the reverse complement.
AGCTGACGGAATCCAGATATTCCAAGATGGTCAATCGTCTTGGAGATCTCGATTTCGGCCGAAGCTTTGCTGGTATCGTGGAGACGGACCGAGTCTGCGAGCTGCATTTGAAGATCCCAAAGGATTCTTGATCCGAATTCGGGAACCGCTGATTGAATTGAGGAGGGGTCACCTATCCCTGCAGAAATGAAAGGTGCGAGAGCCGCAAGACCATTTGGCGACTGACTGGCCGCTGCAAGTTGAGTGTATCCGTAGTATGAGGCGCCGTACATTCCAACTTTTCCGTCTGACCAATCCTGAGAAATGATCCATTCGATAGTGTCGGCACCGTCACGAGCTTCGTTTTTGTATGGGACCCAGTTTCCCTCGGAGGCGAAACAGCCGCGAGTATCCTGGACAATCACGGCGTAGCCCTCGGAAGCCGCCGTAAGTGGATTTAGAACGTTCGCATGGAATAAGCTTTCCTTTCCATACGGAAGCCTAACCAGAAGACTCGGTAGCCGCTTTGAGGGTAATCGATAGATGTCGCATCGCAGGATGACGCCATCCCTCATAGGCGTTTCAACATTACGGTCAACCTGGATCCGGACCTTTGCGGCTTTCATGAAGCTCGTCCTTCCCCGCCAAAGCGAAAACTGAAGCGTGGCTCATGCTGTTACGTGTCAACTGCTGCGTTTCAAAATCAGGAAAATCAATATTTATCCTAGATGGACGGCTGCGAGGATCTGATAGACGGTTTGAAAAGTTGTCAGCCAATAGGCTATGTTATGTTGACTGGTCCGTCAAAGAGCAGCTAATGTACCAAGCTGGATCGGCTGAGAAATGCTATCCCAATCGTTGCTGACTCCCTTTAAGCCCTGGGAGGTGCGCCTGTGCTAATGCACGTTTCGCCGAATCCGACCATCGGATTTCGGGCCACGTGAGTTCTTACGCAACATGACGTCGATAGAGAGTGGAAGTAGCTAACTTCCTTTGTGACATAAACCTAGAGACCAAGCCACATATCCAGGTGGAAGTATCTTCGGATTAATGTGCCGCCGAAACCAAAATCACCTATAGACGTCACACACTGACCTGCTCCGTGAAATCCAGCAAAGAGTAGGGAAATGTCGTCGCATTGAGATAATCAACTAGTTC
>JAKBHQ010000298.1 GCA_021836665.1 Thermoplasmata archaeon | reverse complement strand
GCCAGGAGGGCGCTCTCAAACTTGAGCGAAGAACTTTCACCTCGCTGTAGGGGAATTATCGATCAGATGGGCGACATCGGAACGACAATGTGGAGAAAGGCAACCGATGCTTTTGCGGACCAGGATCTCCGGTTGATCTCAGTGATCGAGGCCCTCGATGAGGAGGTCAACGAACTCCATGTCGCATTTGCCTCTGAGCTGGTTTCTTGCATCAAAAGCATCTCCGTCGCTATGGAATTGGCACTTGTGGCAAGGTTCTACGAACGATTCGGGGATCATGCGGTAAATCTTTCTAGAGCTGTGCAACTTTTTTCTGACAAGGAGATCGAGAATCGACCCGCCTACCCAGACGAAAAGCGCGTCGTATTCTTCCCTGGCGACTAAAGCTCTGTCTGAACAAGCATTAGGCCTAAGAGAAAAGAGGCCTAAGATTTTTCCAGCCTCTAAGCGTCCCATGGTATTGTGACCTTCAGCCCTGAAGCTAATGCCCCTAAGAGCCTGACACTATTCCCATGGGTAAGGGTGCACGAAGTCAGTACTATCTGGACGATGAGCGCTGTTTTGAGCTACTCAATTACAAGGGTTCAGGACAGATCGCATTTACCCAGGATGCAATCCCGATCATTGCTCGGCTCAATTTTCAGGTTGATAATTCCATGGTCTACTTTCAAGCCCCCACCTCAGCACCACTCCACCACTGTTTCGCCCAATCGGTAGTCGCCCTCTACGCAGACTCCATCGATCCAACAACCCGTGTCGGTTGGTCCGTGCTCGTCGTTGGCAGATCCAAAATAGCCCGAGCCGTTCGTTCTACGCCGAACTCCCATTGGGCTAGGGAACACTTAGAAAATCAGCTCAGCGAAATCAGGCTCGTGCAGATGTCAGCTGACCTAATTCGCGCCAGCTACTTCGACTTCGACTCCGACAGCGTGATTTGTGAATACGAGAACTATCCATTTGAAGCGCCTAGCATGGCTAAACCTGTCGGACAAGTTTCGAAACACCCGAAAACAGATAGCCGCTTAGTCGCACAACTCCCGGTCCTGAGGCGATTGGAATGACCCGGTCTAAAACAAAATGTGCAAAGGAATAGTTAGTCGAGGCCGTCTATTTTCTTACGCTCTGATAGCCTTGCGCCAAGCGCCGCAACTTGAGATCGATGGCTCATAGATAGCTTGGCTAAAAGGTTCGAAACGTAATTCTTGACCGTTTTTTCTGCAAGAAACATCTCGTTTGCAATCTGCTTGTTGGTCTGGCCATCGGTGATCAGCTCGAGAATTCTCCGCTCCTGTGCGGAAAGTTTCGAAAGGGGATCGTCCTCTTCTTTTGGAGACCTAAGCCTTGCCAATACTCTCGCTGTAACCGCCGGATCCAGGAGGCTTTCACCACCGGCCACTCGCCTGATACCATCTACGAGATCACCCAACTTAATCTGCTTCAAGAGATAGCCCGACGCACCGGCAAGAATCGAAGAAAACAGCGCCTCGTCGTCAGAGTGCGAAGTCAGCATGAGGCAGGCAACACCGGGATAAGTGGATCGGATTTCCCTGCACAGTTCTATCCCATCGCCATCCGGAAGCCGAACGTCCAACAGAGCAACATCTGGACGAGCACTAGCAATACGCGCTAATGCCTCCTGCACTGAACCAGCTTCGCCTGTCACCTGGAGATCATCTTCGGCGTCTACGAGGCTCGAAATGCCCCATCGCACCACCTCGTGGTCGTCAACCAGGAATACCCTAATCGTCATACTCACACCCTACTCACCGCGGGACAACATGACAGAACAGAAGATACGGGTCAAAAGACCTAACCTTTCCGCCAAATATACCTAACTTATCAAAACCCGAGCTATCAAAACTATGACCAAATGGAACCAGGATTGAATTCATACATTTCCATCTAATTGATGCAGGAGTGAAATGGCGCCTAACACTGGAGTAAGATCCAGATTAGATGGGCGTCGGTGAGACATCGTCAGAATGTCTACGAAGTTGAATGGTGCGCATTTTCGCACATCAGAGAGGTTGATTTACGGTGATAAAAAGGATACTCGTGGGGGTAGATGGTTCCGCCAACTCCTTGGGTGCTCTGAATTGGACCATCGCCCTGGCTCAACAGACCAATGCCGAAGTGATGGCGGTTCATGCAATGGGCTTAAAGCCGATTGAAGAAAACGGTAAATTTCTATCCCCCGAAGAGGCTAGGCATATTACAGCGGAACTGCTTGATTCGGTGTGGTGTGCGCCGCTAAAGAATTCAGGGGTCAAGCACCAGAATCTGCTCCTTGAGGGAAGTCCAGTCACCGCCCTCTTGGAAATCGCTGACGAGTCGGCGGTTGACCTAATCGTGGTGGGTACTCGCGGACACTCTCTCGGCGAGGCTTCGATTGGCAGCACTGCACATCGGATAATAGAAGAGTCAAAAACGCCAGTAGTAGTACTTCCGCCCAGGCCAGCCGATGGCTAAAGAAATCAATGCCAAGACCAATTGGCGAAGAGGGGTTACAAAATTACTGGGCAATATGCCTATGTTTCCTAGCAGTATTCCACTGCCAGGTCTCACCATCGTTTTATAAGGAGAATCAAGATGACAGAAATCAAAAACTTGGATATTCAACAAAAAAACGTTGTGGTTGTAGGAACCGATGGCTCCGATGCCGCTTCTCGAGCGGTCTCTTACGGCGCAACTGAAGCTAGTGTCAGAGGTAGCAAGCTTTTGATAGTGCATAGCTGGTTCATCCCTAACTTCGGCTATGGATCCGCTTACGTAGCCCCGATCAACGAGATCGAGATAGCCGCTCAAGAAGTGGTCGACAAGGCGGTTGAAGCCACCAAAGAAGCTTTCCCAGGAATTGAAGTAAAAGGAAAACTCCTCGAGGGCACGCCGGGTGTCCGATTGGTCGAGGTCGCCGACAAAGAAGCCGACATTGTCG
>JAKBHQ010000091.1 GCA_021836665.1 Thermoplasmata archaeon | reverse complement strand
TGACAACCTTAGTGTGCTTCCGTGCCTCCCAGATGCCAGCTTCAGAATGATATACGTCGATCCACCTTTTAATACCGGAAGGATCCAGAGCAGGCAGAGCCTGAAGACGGTTCGTTCAGACTCCGGGCGGAGGATTGGGTTCAAAGGCCTGGGCTATGACACGATAAAAGGGAGGCTTTCGTCCTATGACGACTCCTTTGAGGACTATTGGGAGTTTTTGGAACCGCGGCTCATGCATGCTCATCGTCTCTTAAAGCAGGACGGTACCTTATACCTCCACCTGGATTATAGAGAGGTTCATTACGCCAAAGTCATGCTTGATGCTCTTTTCGGCCGGGACTGCTTTTTAAACGAGATCATTTGGGCCTACGACTATGGAGCACGATCCAAGACCCGCTGGCCCGCCAAGCATGACAACATACTGGTCTACGTGAAAGATCCTGTTCGCTACTACTTCAATTCTGTGGAGGTGGATCGGGAGCCTTATATGGCGCCAGGCCTAGTGACCCCGGAGAAGGCGGCCGCCGGCAAGTTGCCGACCGATGTATGGTGGCATACGATTGTTTCGCCCACGGGCAAAGAGAAGACTGGTTATGCGACGCAAAAGCCGGTTGGAATACTGAGGCGCATGGTGCAAGCTAGTACAGAAGAGGGTGACTGGGTACTGGACTTTTTTGCCGGTAGCGGTACATTGGGGGCGGCGGCAGAAGAACTCGGGCGGAAGTTTTTTCTTATCGACAAGGGGCCGGAAGCTTTCGAAGTTATGGCCACACGATTTTCCAATGGCAGAGAATCGGGAAGGACGGAGTTGGTGTCGCCGGACTTTGAAGCTGCTGGCGAGTAGCAGTTAGCCGTGTTGGCCAGCTACAATCGCTTTTTTTTATTTTGTTATTTGTAGCCGCTAAATTGTGAATTGACATCAGTCGGCTCTGCATTTTGGGCGGTTCAAGTTCCATTTTGGATCTCTCTTTGCAACCAGTCTGATAGCTCTGCGCTCGAATTGTCCGTCGTGTCTTGTAAGTGCAGCTTCGCATGGAGCTGCCTGATCTCGACCGGAACTCCACCATTGATGTTGAATAGCAAAGAAAGAGGACACAGCTCGACTGGGCCAGAGTGTCCAAATTTCCAATGATGGGCCAATCCGCCCAAATAAGTTCGAACCAAGCTCGAATTTGGTTTGAATTCGAAGTTATCAATCCAATCTGGAATTTCTTCTGCAGGCATCGGCATGGCGATCCAGTAGCCCTGGCCGAAAGGTATGCCAAGCAACACGGCCATCTCGAGGTGCGCTTCCGTCTCGAGACCCTCCAAAACGACCTTTCTCCCCAAACTTATGCTCATTGTTTTTAGGGTGTCAATGACCACCATTGTCTGGACCGGGCGCTGGATGAGGTTTGACATTAAACTTCTGTCGATTTTGATCGTTGTGAAGGGAACTTCGGACATCCTTCTTAGCCCGCTATAACCCTCACCAAGGTCGTCCATCGCAAGGTCGATACCGATCGCTGCGAGTTTGGCGATTGATTCGTCTCTTGCTTGGCGATCCAATCTTTCGCTTTCGAGGAGCTCGACAATAAGGCGAGAGGGGTGAATCGACCACTTTTCTAGCGAAGATCGAATTGTATTGGCGCAATCCGGAGTTACAAGGGTGGTCGGAGAGAGATTTACCGAAATGTTTAACCCAAGCCCTAGTTTGTCCCATTCTGCGAGTTTGGCGAGGGAATGGTCTAGGGCTAACTGAAACAGCTGTTCCATCTCCAGCTCTCCAAGTAGCGGTAGAAAGTCGCCAGGAGGAACGATTCGGCCATCTGGCAATTTTAGCCTTGCCAATGCCTCGACGGAGACCACCTTGCCGGTAGAGAGGTCGACTATTGGCTGGAAAAATGGGGTGAAGCCACCGCTAAACAGGCATTCTCGGTAATAGTTGGCCACCTCGGGAGTTAGCACCATTTCTCCTAACCCGGCGGAACGACTCCTCCAAAGTTCGCTAAAACGGTTTCCTACCCCAACTGCAAACTGCTTCATCCAATGAGATTCGAACTGATTGGGATATTTGCTGAAGAGCACCAGTCCTGCTACCGGACGACCGATCGTATCTAGCACGGGAATGGAGAGGATTGAACGTATGTCAAATTGCTTGGCCATCTCATGCCAAGCGCTGAATTCAGGGTCGCTTGCGAAGCGCCCCGAGCTAAAGATGGTCGATTTCTCCCACGACCGGATGGATGGCCCGCGCCATTGAGTGACTGAAGTCGATCCAGCAGTTGGAGTCCCGCTGGCCCTTTCTATTCCGAAGTTTGCGATTGCCTCTTCTGCCTTAGCAGACAGGGTCCCAGAAATTTTCTCTATTGTGAATGTCTTTTGATTGTCTAGTCGGAGGAGCAAGACCAAAGTGACACCCGGGAGCTCTGAAAGGCTGTTCATTTCGCGCTTGCTGAGGTCCGCCCAGCGCAATGTGGTATCGGGCATCTGATTCACAACTGCGTTGGAGTAGCGTTCCTTGAGGCTGTCTATCGCTAGCAACTGCGCTTCTAGATCGTCCTGCAGCCGCATTTCAGCTATCGCCTGCAAGTGGTGCTTCTGTCTCGGAGACAGACGACTTCGGCTGGCCTGCTCACTTAGAATACGCCGAAATAATGTCACCGAGTGGGTGAGTAGTGTACCTTCGACCCCGACTAACCCATGAGTCTGGCCGACTTGCCAACTCCGTTCCCGTCTGCTTTCCCGTGATCCGTCTGGGTCAAATAAGAAGTCTAGATGAGACGAAATTTGCTCGACAAGGTGACGGGCTCCATCGTCAGGGAGTGTTGACATCACGGAACTTGCTTGGCGGTCTTGACTGAGTAGTTTTGAAAATTCTACGGCAAAGCGTTGGTTGACTTCGGATAGGAACGCTTGAGTTGTCCGAAGTATCGCTCCACTCAGTTTTGAGTAGGCG
>JAKBHQ010000077.1 GCA_021836665.1 Thermoplasmata archaeon | reverse complement strand
AAAGCAGCCCTTTACGCGTGAAGAACTCAGTTATGAATCTGGATTGGAGACCTTTAAAGACCAGCCTTTTAAAACTGAGATTATTAGACACGTGCAGGAATTAGCCGACGAGGCGCTTGCTGAAGGTGTGAGCGACGACGGAGTTTCGGTATATAGAAATGCTGATAAGTTTGTCGATCTTTGCAAGGGTCCACACGTAGGACATACGGGCCAACTAGGCCATTTCAAACTCCTCAGGGTGGCGGGTGCATACTGGCGTGGAGACGAAAACAAGGAACAACTCCAAAGGATATACGGGACGGCTTGGGAGTCAAAGGTTCAGCTTGAGGAGCACCTCAACAGGCTCAAAGAGGCAGAGAAGCGGGATCATCGCAAAATTGGATCCGAGCAAGATCTATTCCATTTTCCGGTAGAGATAGGTGGCGGGCTTCCGGTTTTTCATCCAAAAGGTGCTTTCATTCGCTACCAGATGGAAGAGATGTCTCGGAAAGCTCATATCAAAGCTGGTTACCAACTTGCTTGGACCCCACATATCGCTAAGTCAACGCTATATGAGATTTCAGGCCACTTGGGATGGTATAAGGACGGGATGTATCCTCCGATGGAAATGGAGGGAGCAACTTATTACCCGAAACCCATGAACTGTCCGATGCATATCTTGATCTTCCGCTCGCAGCTCAGATCCTATCGCGAGCTACCTCTAAGACTTTTTGAATTTGGCACGGTTTACCGTTTTGAGCGCTCTGGAGTGCTACACGGCCTTGCTCGAGTTCGCGGACTTACCCAGGATGATTCGCACATCTTCTGTGCACCCTCACAGCTGGCAGATGAGCTCACTAGATTGTTGAAGTTCGTGCTCGCCATGCTCCGATCTTTTGGCTTAAAGGACTTTGAAGCTGAGCTAGCAACGAGGCCAGATAAATCGGTCGGGGAGGACGTGGAATGGGAAGAGGCTACTTCTGCCCTGAAAACTGCACTTGAGGCTTCTGGAATACCTTACGTCGTGGCGGAAGGAGAGGGAGCTTTCTATGCTCCAAAGATCGACGTGCACCTAAAAGACGCTATAGGTCGACGCTGGCAGGTGTCCACTTTGCAGGTCGATCTTCAGATGCCACAGCGATTTGACATGAGTTTTGTTGACCACGACAATCAAAGAAGGAGGCCCTACATGATCCATAGGGCTCTATTTGGTTCGGTCGAGAGATTTTTTGCTATTCTTCTTGAGCACTATGCCGGTGCCCTTCCGATGTGGTTGTTGATGTCGCAAATTCAAGTTTTGCCGGTACGAAAAGACCATGAAACTTATGCAAAAGAGGTTGTGGATAGGCTCGTTAGTGCTGGAGCAAGGGCTGAAGTTGCCGACGCTACTGAGCCTCTTGGCTCGAGAATTCGCAAAGCAAAGCTTGAAAAGATTCCATACATCCTGGTAGTGGGTGATGATGACGTTAACGCAAAATCGGTTGGTGTTAACGCCCGAGGATCGGAGACTCCGAATCGAGGCGTACCTCTAGATGTTTTTGTTGAGTCCATCAAAGAGGAGATCTTTCCGCCCGATCTTCTACTGGAGACTGAGAGCTAGGTTTGGAGAGAATTTGGGCGGGTTGGCGAGGAGCTTATCTATCAGGGGAGCTATCAAAGGGGAAACTCGAACCCGAGTGTGTTCTCTGTGAGATAGCTGCAGTGCCTGCGGAAGGCGATACCCAATGCCGGGACGATGAACTCCTCGTTGTATTTCGAGGTGAAACGGCGGTAGTGGCACTCAATCTCTACCCATATACATCCGGCCATCTGATGATTGTCCCTAAGAACCATACGCCAGATATAGGTCTGTTAAGTGCCGAATCACGTTTTGAGCTGCTTGAACTTGCTAACCAAGCGGTAAAGGTTTTGAGAGTGAGCCATGGGGCGGCAGGTTTCAATATCGGCATGAACTTAGGTCTGCCTAGCGGAGCAGCGATAGTCGACCACGTACATCTTCACGTTGTTCCTAGGTATATCGGAGATGCTAATTTCATGACCACAACCGCGGATGTGCGAGTAATTCCAGAGACTCTAAGTGACACTTTGGATAAGATTCGAAAAGTTTGGATGTAGTCGCAGGAGTCTATTGGACAAACGGGAGCGCAGTCCTCTTCCGAGGGGGGGGTCAGGCGACCTCAATCTTCTGAGGTCTATCATGTGGTCGAGGGTCTTGGTTCAGGTCTTGAGTGCAACAAGAGCGGTCTTCGCCAAGTGACTATGACGAACTTCTCGAGAGAAGTGGGTCGAATGGTCATAAGTCACAAGGATGCTCTACTGCGCCTTGGATGCGATTCTGGCGTTTTCGTAGCGTGAGCATTTCGGTCCTAAGATTTCGTTCTGCTGGTCCAAGGATCCAAGCGAAGTGGTCCAAGGATAGGGGCAGGGTCATAAATCGGTCTTCGACCCCTCACCAATAGGTGAGCACCATTGGATTGCTTACGAACAATCGGATCGTCGTCCACTTGGCGGGCAGTAAGCGAGCAGGTGGGAACATCAGAGTGGTGATGTGGAGGGATTGCTAGTCCGAACAAAACAAACCCGAGGAACACTCACTTATCAGGTGAATCAACTTTCGGCCACTCTTCAGAATGAGTAGCATGAAGTCGAAAAGGTATACCCCCAAGCAGGTGACAAGAAAGCTTGCCTAAGGCGACAAGCTCTTCAACGAAGGAGCCACAAAGCAAACTCGTTGTGCTTTTCAGCTGAGACTGCCCATTCTAACTTTGAGGACGAGTCTTTAATTGTGACTCCGACGATTTAGATCTCGCTTCTTACGGAAGGGAAATTCGTTGCTCCTCAGGGCAAAATGAACCTTTTGAATACCTCGCGCTGACTGGTCCGAGCGATGGTTTGTGGCGCCAAGGAACTGAAGGCGACAGTGGGTAAAGGGAACCACTTTCAGCCGTTCGGTTTATCCTTC
>JAKBHQ010000243.1 GCA_021836665.1 Thermoplasmata archaeon | reverse complement strand
GTTTTTCCGGGTGAGCTAGGTTCGACCCTAGGAGGCAATGTCGCTACCAACGCCGGTGGTATGCGGGCGGTCAAGTATGGCGTTACCCGTCATCAAGTACTAGGCGTCGAGTTTGTGCTGATGGATGGCACATTGGTGAAAAGTGGCGGTAAATACGTCAAGTCTTCTTCGGGTTATGACCTGACCCAATTGGTCATCGGGTCAGAAGGAACGCTGGGCATAGTCACAAAGGTTACTGTTCGCATCTATCCAAGACCTAAGCACACGGTCTCACTGCTCGCTCCTTTTGTGAACCTTGTAGAACTGACAGCATGTGTACCCAAGTTGATCACCTCCGAGAATGTGCCGCTGGTGCTCTAGTATATGGATGCCAACGGTCTATATGCAATGGCAAAGCGAGTGGAAATGGATCTCGGCATACCCGCCGCCGTTAGGGAAACTGCCCAAGCTTATCTGCTGGTTGTGCTAGAAGGATCCGACTGGGATGACCTCACAAATCAGAGGGAACACGCGGCTCAGATTCTTATTTTGCAAGGGGCTATTGAATGCTATTTCCTCACTGACAAACAAGGTGAAGACCTGCTACTTGCGCGCGAATCTGCATTTTGGGTATCGAAGGCGGCTGGTGCGAACGACATAGTCGATGCCGTGGTCCCGAGAAGCGAAATAGCGGGTTTCCTCAAAGTGGTCGGGGTCTTAGCTCAAAGGACAAATAGCTATATTTCCGGTGCGGGCCATATTGGAGACGGGAATGTGCACTTTTCGATCTTCCAGCCCGATCCTGAACTGCTCGACGAGGTCCAAGAGGAGATATTTCGCTATGTGGTTTCGGTTGGTGGGGCGGTCTCCGCTGAACATGGAATTGGAATTGCCAAACGCAATCACTTTTACGAGACGGAAGACGCGGATAATTTGGAAATTATGGGTCGCATAAAGCTGGCCTTCGATCCTAAGTGGCTGCTCAATCCGGGAAAGATGCTCAAATGAACGGTGCAAATGCCCTATTGCGAGCGCTAGTTGAATCTGGCGTAGAAGTATGTTTTTCTAATCCCGGAACTTCGGAGATGCATTTTGTTGCGGCCCTCGATCAAAATCCTGAGATGCGTGCCATACTATGCCTCTTCGAAGGGGTCGCCTCTGGAGCGGCCGACGGCTATGCGCGGGTAAGCGGGAAAGCGGCCTCCATCCTTTTGCATCTTGGTCCTGGCTTGTCTAATGCATCGGCCAATCTCCATAATGCCCGTCGTGCTGGATCTCCCATCGTCAATGTGATCGGAGATCATGCAAGCTACCACCTGCCGCTAGACCCGCCACTCGCTTCCGATATCGAGTCAATCGCTAAAGCGGTTTCTAAGCTTACCCTGCGGGTAAGTAGCCAGAATCTCATTTCCACTATGACAAAGTCAGCGGTAGAATCGGCTATGAGCAAGAGGCGTGGCGTCACGTCCTTGATCGTCCCGGCCGATTTCTCTTGGTTGGAAGTTACCGAGAACGTCACCGACTTCTCTATCATCAACAAAGAAGACACCGAAAACTGCGACCTGAAAGACTTGGCGAAGAAGATCTCCTCTTCGGCTTCGACGGTACTCTTGCTTGGGGCAAGCGCCATGTCCGAGCGGGGCAGCGTGGCAGCAAAGAGAATATCTGACGCCCACGGCGTACGAATATTCAGTGAAACTTTTACACCCATCTCCGAGCGGGGCGCCGGTGTCGTGAATTACGACAAGCTCTCGTATTTCTCTGAAGCCGCAATTGAACAACTTAAGGGCTGCGAACTCCTAGTGCTATGTGGTGCGGATTTTCCGGTGGCTTTCTTTGCATATCCCGACATGGAAAATAACCTCGTCCCTTCGGGCACCGAAGTAGTGAGCCTTACGTCGGATCGGCTCGACGCTGATTTGAAACTTGAGGAGATTGCACAGCTTCTAGGCGTAGACACCAAGCCAGTCGATGTCTTTAGAGACGCAATACCAGAAATGCCAAAAGGTGCTCTGACTGGGGGTAAGACGGCGATGGTTCTCGCGAATGTCTTACCAAGCAACTCGATAGTTTCTGAAGAAGCTATTACGAATGGAGTGTCAAGCTATCTCGCAACAAAGGGCTCAAATCGTCATCGGTGGATGAATTTGATGGGTGGTGCGATTGGCCAAGGAATGCCCTTAGCAACCGGCGCAGCGATCGCCTCGCCCGACTCCAAAATAATCAACCTCCAAGCAGATGGTTCCGCTCTCTACACCATCCAATCACTTTGGACTCAGGCAAGAGAGGGCCTTGACGTTACTACGGTGATCCTCAATAATCAGAGTTACGCTATCCTGCAACTCGAATTGGGGAGGGTTGGAGCAGCAGCTCATGGAGGGCAGTCTCGCAGAATGCTTGAGCTATTTCCGCCGACACTGGACTTCGTGTCAATATCCGAAGGGTTCGGAGTTCCGGGGAGCCGGGCTACAACCGCTGAAGAGCTTGAATTACAGCTCAATCAGGCATTCGAAGAGGACGGTCCACACCTAATAGAGGCCATACTTCCACCGGGGCTGTCCTAGGCGGATTATCCTCGAAGGCCGATTCAAACACAGGGCTTTGCCGATAAAGGGATCTTGGCCAATCTATTTGGCTGTTCCATCATGTCCTAGGGCATTGTGCAAGAGGCGCTCCAATCTCTCGAAATGGGTCCACAAGCGCTTGGGTTTCCGCGCATCGCTTTGTCGTAGCTAAGCTTTCGATCTATGTCCTTAGCTCTCGATGAACTCGTCTTCTTGCCGGACTATACATCCGGATCTGACGGGACTTTTGTGGCGCTGACCACAGAGCGAACCGAACTTACTGGCCCGTCAAAAAACCTGGAACCGCCTTGCATCGACAAACTGCTGACCTTGAGAACCATTGAAGTTCGTAATTCCCAATTCGTTGTCGTTCAGCGATTTGGAAAAGCTGTGCCGCTAGATGC
>JAKBHQ010000315.1 GCA_021836665.1 Thermoplasmata archaeon | reverse complement strand
ACCAGCTACGAAAGAGCTTCAAAGGGGTATGTCCGACGAAGCATCAGATCCCCTTTAAAGCCTCGAGGGGTCGATTGACTAGGTATTATGGGTTGCAAATACGGCTATCAGGAGGGGCTCTTTGGCGACCAAAAGGCCAAGGGATATTTTTCAAGCCGACTCCGACTAGCTTCGACGCCTGGACTGGCTAGCCCTAACGACCCCATTGTTCAGATTTCTAAAAGATCCCGCCAACGGCGAGGGTGGCAGAGTTGTCTGAAAGATTTCGCCAACAGTGTTGACCAGCAGAGTTCGCCAGCAGAGTTGGCCAGCAGAGTTGACCAGCAGAGTTGGCCAGCAGAGTTGGCCAGCAGAGTTGGTGACCAACGGTAACTATGTTTTTGGTCCACCACTAGCTCAGTTACCCGATCAGCAAACTAGATAGCACTCCTTCGGAGTTCGACTGCAATTTGGGCAGTCCGGAAAATGACCGACTTGTCTGTGGGCCTTGATCTGCGAAAATGGTGATTCAGTAATTTAATAGGCACTCGTCGGTGACCATTTTTAGATGGTTGTGTAAGTTACGTTTAGTGCTTGCACTCGTGAAACGGTGGAAATCACAGGCCACCTGGTCTATGCGTAGCTGAGAGGTGCAGATGTCAAAGGTAATCGTGCTGGGAAGTAATTTTGGGGGGCTGGTAGCAGCCCTATCGATTCGTCATGAACTGAAAGACGAAGTCGACGTGACGGTCATTTCGCCTAGTGATCGATTCGTTTTCAATCCGTCACTTATTTGGCTCCCTTTTGGTAAGCGGGACGTCGAGGACCTCTCATTTCGAGTCGCCCCCACCTTTGAAGAGCACGGTGTCAACTTCGTAAATACCGCCGCAAGTTCGATTAATGCCGATGCGAATAGCGTGACTGCTGGAGGCAGCGAATATAGCTACGACTATCTGGTGGTTGCCACCGGGTACAAGAATCATTATGGCGTCGTTGAGGGGCTGGGGCCAAATGGCAATGCCTCAACGATCACATCATTAGAGGATGCTGTCCACGCAGGTGAGGCCTGGAGCAAGTACCTGGCGGACCCCGGTGACGTCGTCATTGGCGCTACCCAGGGAGCTAGTTGCTTTGGCGCTGCGTACGAGTTCTTATTCAACGCTTCGTACCATCTAAACAAGAACCACCTCAAGGAGAAGGTAAAGCTGACCTATGTGACCTCTGAGCCCTTCTTGGGCCACTTTGGGATAGGTGGGCTACCGCACGGACAGCAGCTTTTGGAGGCGTTCCTCAAGCATGAGAATATTAACTACGTCGTCGACGCGTCAGTTGATCACATAGACAGCGATTCGGTGAAATTGGCGAGCGGCGAGACCTTACCATTCAAATACTCAATGTTCATACCGCCATTTTTGGGACAAGATGTGGTCGTCGAAAGCAGCCTTGCCGACCCCAAAGGTTACATACCCGTTCGACCGACTTACCAATCGTTGTCTCACGACAACTTGTATGCCATCGGTATCGCCGCTCAGGTCACCGCCCCTTGGCAATCCCCCACCCCCGTCGGCATCCCCAAGACCGGCTATCCGACCGAGGTTATGGCTCACGTTGCGGCTAAGAATATCATCTCCCAGATCAAGGGGGAATCACCGAATGAGGAGCATGAGTTCAAAGATATCAAAGCCGTGTGCGTGATGGACGCAGGCAATAACGGCGTGATCATATTGGCCGACAAGATGCTGCCTCCGCGCAAACATGGGGTACTCATTCCTGGCCCACAGGCGCACTTGATGAAGTTAGGTTTTGAGAAGTACTTCCTATGGAAGATGCGCAACGGGCATGTCAACCTGCCGTAGTCGGCTTTTGGGACTAATTCGCCGTGTCAACAGGACTGATAAGCCTCAGTGCAGCTTTGTCAGCTTTGTCTCTGCGAGATAAGTCTTGAATGACCCGTGCCGCAAGCACGCCAGTTACCAGGTGGCGTTCGTCATGGGTAACAGCAGACTGGTGACCTTCGACCCATCTGTATTTCGACGACTGGATTCAGACGACTGGATTCAGACGACTGGATTCAGACGACTGGATTCAGTTACGCACCCACGTTTTAGCCCCCTTTCAAGGATCAGGCTGCCAGGGGTGCGCATACTCTTTTCAGCGATATCGAGAACCAAAGCCACACTGATATGGGATTATGTCAGAGCGGAGTCCTAATGGTGCCCAATATCTCCCAAGGTCCGGTCAGGGATCGAGTTGCGCAGCGTCACGGTCCCGCTCTGCCATTATTCGCTCTCCACTACCATTCAGACGATCGAGTTGCGCAGCGTCACGGTCCCGCTCTGCCATTATGCGCTCTTCAGTACCATTCAGACGATCAAGCGAAGCCCGTTTCCGATCGCGGGCTGCATCAAGGCGTCCTAAAGCTGAACGGACCGTTTCGTCTTCAACGGGCTCTATCGCTGCTGATGCCTCCCGCTTATCGGCGAGACTGTCCCGTTGATCGCCCACTTGATCCCGCTTATCGGCGAGACTGTCCCGTTGATCGCCCACTTGATCCCGCTGATCGGCGAGACTGTCCCGCTTATCGGCGAGACTGTCCCGTTGATCGCCCACTTGATCCCGCTTATCGGCGAGACTGTCCCGCTTATC
Organism: Thermoplasmata archaeon; assembly: GCA_021836665.1. The sequence continues at coordinate 330 of JAKBHQ010000315.1, read as the reverse complement.
GCCAAACGGCAACATCGTTGGGGTCCGTCTATTCAGGTCTCTCTCGCACCTTGCTATTAGGCCTGGGATCTCCTCAGCTGGCACCGCCCGGCCAAATAGCCACCCCTGCCCGTAGCAACAACCAAGGGAGCGTAGCGCTACGAACTGCTCGTCGGTCTCAATGCCCTCGGCGACACAATGCCCTCCAACGGCATTAGCCAGTTCAACAATGCTCGAGACGATAGCGTTGTCCTCGAGGGTAATACCCATACCCGCCACGAAAGATTGGTCGACCTTTAGTGCCCGAATGGGGTAGCGCTTGAGGTACACGAAGGAACTATAACCCGTTCC
>JAKBHQ010000489.1 GCA_021836665.1 Thermoplasmata archaeon | reverse complement strand
CGCTAACGGAGAGGATGTCGTTCTCGACCACGACTTCGATCTGCTCTGGGTCAAATCCTGGTAGATCGATGTCGACGTAGTAGACGTCGCCGTCTCGGTATGCGTCGATTCCCGAAGTGCTGTAGGAGTCGGACAGCATCGCGCTCGCCAGACCCTCAAAGTGCCTCATTGGATCGATCTTCATCAGCATTCTGTGCTCCTTTTCTCTGTACACCACTCAGTTGTCACAATTAGCTTAACCTGACTCAGAAAAGATTATTTCAGAAACTTTAGAAAAGTTGATAGGCAGAGACTCAAGTTTTAGCGGTCAGACATTGAGTCGATGCCACCTCTCGGCGCTATATGATCCGAGTAGTGATTTTCGGTCGAAGTTTTTGTCTTTTGTTGCCGCCTGAGCCCAATGTCGGGTTTGAATATCTCCGTAGGGGCGAACTGTGAAAGGTTCGCGACCTCTGATCGCTTTTGCGCTGGTTGTCGCACAGGCGGGGATCGGATACGGCCTTCTCAATTCGGCTTCTGTCAATTCCACCCAAGCCGTTGTGCCTAACACAACCGCCACTACCGGGGTAACCACACCTACCCAAGTTCCATCGCATACTTCGACTACCAAGCCAAACAGTACTAAGCAAGCGAATACCAATCCACCACCGACGACGTCGACTACCGTTCCCCTTCCACCACCGACGACCTCCTCTACCACCACCACGATCGTCTTGTCACCCTCGACAACTAACGCCTATTCGAGCGTGACCGTGAGGGTCGCTAATGGTACCCAGGTACCTGGATTAGCCGGCAAGATCACTAACTACTTAGCTTCAAAGGGATACGACGTCGTTGCCCCGGTGAATGCAAACTCCCAGGCGTCTGCATCGATGGTCTACTACTCCTCTGGATTCAAATACCAAGCGATCACCCTTGCGCAGGATTTGGCTTTGGGCCAAGCGTCGGTCGCCCCGTATTCGTCGTCGGTTCCCCTCACGCTTCCCGAGGAGGACATCACGGTTATTGTCGGCCCGGACCTTTCGGTATTTGCTAACGGCTAGCAAAGTCACTGAATACCCCTCCTTTATAGACCTGACGAGATGATTGGCTAATCAGAATGGCTAATCAGAATGGCTAATCAGAATGGACAACATATTTGTGCTTGTTATAGCCCCGGACAAATTCAAAGGGACCGCATCGGCGTTTGACGTTGCTCGCTGGTGCGAAGAGGTAGCCCAGGGATTGGGTTACCAAATCGTCAGTTTTGCCATGTCCGACGGTGGGGAGGGCCTACTTGACGCCATCGGCGGGGAGGTCTTTGAGGATTTGGTCACCTCGCCCCTCGGCGGGGAGGTCCTTGCGAAGTGGTCGATGAGGGACAAGACTGCGGTCATCGAGATGGCCCAGGCGTCAGGTCTTTCCTTGGTCGGTGGGGCCACTGGGAACGATCCGATGCGAGCCACCACCAAAGGAAGTGGTCAGCTGGTCGTAAAGGCCATAGAACGAGGAGCAGAAGAGATTCTCGTGGGCTGTGGCGGGTCGGCGACTATAGACGGCGGGGTAGGGGCCCTGGAGGCGATGGAACCACTCGAGCGCTTTGGGGGGGTGACTTTGCGGGCACTAGTCGATACTCGTACCAGGTTCTTGGACGCAGCTCGGGAGTTTGGAGCACAAAAAGGTGCTAACGAGTTTCAGGTTCGTGAATTGACCCATCGCCTGCAGGTAGTTGCGGATCGATTTCTCGCAGAAAAGGGGATCGACGTGACCGAGGTAGATGGTGCTGGGGCGGCCGGTGGTTTGGCGGGGGCGCTTTATGTCGCGGGGGCCCAGATCGTGTCTGGATTTGATTTCGTCTCCGACTACCTGCAGTTGGGTAGCTACCTCAAAAGGGCGAGCTTAGTGATCACCGGCGAAGGCCAGCTCGATTCGACCTCATTCACTGGCAAGGTCGTAGGATCGATCGCCGAGCTCGCTCACACCCTGGGAATTGGTTGCTTTATAGTCGCCGGGCGGGCGACCGAAGACGGAATTAGCATGGCGAATGCCTTAGGTTGCAAGGTTGCACTAATTGGTGATCCGACTTCGCAGACGATACCGAAACCCAAAGAGATGGAGTCACTCGTCAAGAGTTGCGTAAAAGGTTTGCTTTCGCGGTAAAGTGGTTAGATAAATATAGCTAAGTTCCCTATTAAGGGTCGGTTTCCGATCACGGTTAGGTCTTAGTCATCCAGAGCGGTTGAGGGACGGGCCCTATGATGCCGCGGCAACCAGCGTTTATTCGCCAGGTGCCAATGCCCGATCGATGCTAGGAGGAAAAGGTGTCTTTTGTCAAGGCACTCCGTTGTAGGGAGTGTGGCCACGTGTATCCGATTGAGGCTCTGCACGTCTGTGAATTCTGTTTTGGCCCTCTGGAAGTCGACTACGACTATGAGGGAATCGCCGCCCACATTTCGAGGGACACCATCGAAAAGGGACCCGGTACCATCTGGCGTTATAGGGACCTTCTTCCGGTCGAGTCTGACGAGTATGTAGACCTTGGAGCTGGCTGGACACCGTTGGTTCGAGCTCGTAACCTCGCCAAGGTCCTTGGCATTGGCGAACTGTATATCAAAAATGACACCCTCAATCCAACGGGATCCTTTAAAGACCGGGTGGTATCGGTCGCTCTTTCAAAGGCCAAAGAACTTGGTTTCAAGGTGGCGGCGTGTGCCTCAACTGGCAACCTAGCCAATTCGGTTGCCGCCCACGCAGCATGGGCGGGCATGGAGAGCTATGTATTCGTCCCATCGAACCTGGAGTCAGCGAAGGTGATAGCCACTTCGGTCTACGGGGGCACCGTCGTGGCTATTGACGGCAATTACGACGACGTCAATCGACTCTGTGCGGAAATAGCCTCCGAAGAGCCGGAGTGGGCGTTTGTCAACGTCAACTTGCGAACTTACTATTCGGAGGGTTCGAAAACCCTCGCTTACGAAG
>JAKBHQ010000472.1:500-2958 GCA_021836665.1 Thermoplasmata archaeon | reverse complement strand
CAGAATCCACCTTTGTTCTCGCTACCACCACGGTGTCCTCTCGTTTAGACCTCTCGTCTACCAAGGCAGCTTGCCGGCCTTCAGGAGTTCAATAAGCTGATTTTTGTCACGTAGGGTATCTACTGGCTGCCAAATGCCGGTATGTTTAAATCCCCCAAGCTGTCCTTGAGCAGAAAGGGTCGCCAGCGGTTCCTGTTCCCAAAGGGTCTCATCACCTTCGATGAGGTCGATGACCTGTGGCTCAAGTACAAAGAACCCGCCATTTATCCAGTTCCCGTCGCCGGTCGGTTTTTCGAGGAACGACACTACCTGATTGCCTTCTAACTCGAGCATTCCAAATCTTCCGGGAGGCTGGACTGCCGTAACCGTAGCCAGTCGTTCGGACTTCTTGTGAAATTCGATTAATTGATCGATATTGACATCGGCAACACCGTCACCATAGGTAAATAGAAAAGCTCCATCTTCTAGGTAGGGTCGAGATCTCTTGAGTCGCCCACCCGTTTGGGTAAATTCTCCCGTATCTAGTAGGGTCACCTTCCAAGGTTCTGCCTCGCTGGAATGTACCGTCGTCTCGCTAGTAGTAAAGTCGAAAGTAACGTCAGACGTGTGCAGAAAATAGTTAGCAAAAAACTCCTTTATGACATAGCCCTTATAGCCGCAAAGGATAATGAAGTCGTTTAGACCAAAACGAGCAAACGATTTCATGACGTGCCAGAGCAGAGGTTTTCCGCCAATGTCGATCATCGGCTTGGGGATGCTTGCGGTTTCCTCGCTTATCCTGGTCCCAAGGCCGCCAGCCAATATAACAACCTTCACTTGAATCCTCCGAGCCCACCTACGCGGCGTATCTGGTCACTATACCTTGATAATTTACGACGAGCGGATTGGCGCCATCCGTTGGCTCCTCCCCCATACTCAAATAGGTTTTCAAGGTTGAGTTAGACGTATGTAACCGCGTTAGTTAGGTGTCAGGTATAAATGCTGCGGTACCATTCAGCGGTTCTTACGATCGATTCTTGAAGGGTAAAGCTCTCTCGGAGCCCCAGTTCATCTCTTGCTTTGGCGGTTGAAGGTACGTATCGCCCGGGGTTGGGACCCTTTTCCGCCTGACCTCGGGCGACTACGCCACGTACATCAAGGGTTGTATTGACAAGTTCCGCTAAGTCCAATAAGGATAAAGCATGTTCAGAACCCACATTGTAGGCACTTCCAACTGCTCCGTCGATCAATAGCTTGAGGAGCCAATAGGCCACATCGGCAAGATAAAGATAGCTTCTTATCGGTTTACCAGTTCCCAATATCTCGATTTTTCGCCCGCACAAGTAGTCGCTTATAAAATTACCTATCGCAAAATGTTTATTTAAGGGCATGCCCGGACCAACTACTGCAAAGATCCTGGCGATGGTTGGCTGGATTCCGAACTCACTCGAATATACAGAACACAGCATTTCAGCTGCCCGCTTAGCTTCTCCGTACACATATGACGGGTCGGTCGTATCTGGGGCGGTCATCTGACTTTCATCCTCCAAGAGGACGTCATTTGGCTGAGGACCATAAACCGCACCCGAGCTAAGAAACAGGAATCGAGGAGTGTCGGCGGTTTTGGTCATTTCAAGTAAGTTTTTCGTCCCACTTACGATTGCATTAAAGATTTCTATTTGGTCTAAGTTTTCCGCCTGATCGGAAGTTGGGGCCGCTCCATGAATGACGTAAGAGACCTGGTAACTGGGCAATTGGAGGTTCTTGATATCACCTTTTATGTATTTGATATGCTGACTGCTCTGCAGGTTAGAAACTAGGCCTTTGGCCTTCTGAGGATCTCTACTAAGTACCGTGACTGAGATATTCAGGCCAAACCTTAGGTTTGCGTGGAGGATTGCCTCTAGTATCCATTTGCCGATTGTGCCGGTAGCACCAGTCATGAGAATGTTCGACCCTTGTAGCCGATTCCAAATCTCACCATGGGCGGCAGCCACTCGGTCTAGATCGGTGTGCGGACTCCAATTATCGGAAGCTAGCCGGAATTCACTGAGACCCACTCGTTGCTCCTTCAATACTAACCTTATGGCTTTATTTGGGTTTAGCCGATTTCATCGGGCCACGGTTCACCCTCTAGCCATATTTAAACACGCCGACACTGGTTTCCGTAAATTCGAAAAATATCGTGATCTTACTGAAAGTACTGATCAGATTATTCTTTGCTTTAGCTAGGGACTTGTTGGTTTGGGAGAAAGGCGGGTGGCGCCTTCATTTCCCACCGCTCAAGGGCGCGACTCGCTGGTCGGATTCGTATCGGAACGATTGCTCCGGGAAGACCTGCTGATACCTCCGGGGTCGAGCCATGTCCTGAGTACTCGATACTTCTGTATCAGGCTTGTGGAAACTGGAATGGATCAACAGAACAGAAAATGTCATAACCCGAGTTCCAAACGCAACTATAGACGTCACACACTGACCT
>JAKBHQ010000472.1:0-490 GCA_021836665.1 Thermoplasmata archaeon | reverse complement strand
TAGAATGTTATGTGAATAAAGGCGCAGACCGTTCAAAATCCATTGTGTACTTGGTTATTGAATGCCACTAGGGTGTCGCGTGCTTCCTGGCGGAGATCTTGTCGTGCCAGTCAGAAGTGACCGCATCGAAGTCTCCGTCACCGAGTCGATCTTGGCAATAGGCGTGTTCGAACGGATAATTCGTGATGATATTTGGATATGAGCGGGATTTCCCAGGCCGAACGGTTATCCCAGAAGAAGACAGGGAAGGGGAAGACTTTCAAAAGTATTTTCAACCAAGACTTTTAACGGCACTCGATGGAGTCTCCTCTCACTTTTGACCTCGATCCTTTGATCAGATCATGGACAGGTATCTGGCCAGGGAGCTAATTGACGGGCTTTTTCAATCTTATCCACATGGCGATAACTGAAGGAACTTGGATCAGACTTGATGAGTCGATCAAAGGGAGGTGACGACATTTACAAATGTGATGAGTACTAGGGATGAAAA
>JAKBHQ010000004.1 GCA_021836665.1 Thermoplasmata archaeon | reverse complement strand
TCGACCTTGAGAGACTTCTCGGCCTCGATAGTCGAGTACCTCTGGCGTGTTTCGGTGATCTCTTCATTGAGAGCCTCGGAAATCCTCACCAACTCCTCGTCCTGGTCGGACATGCTGATCTCTATTGAGAGGGCGTCAGCAAGTGAGCGGAGCGCTAGATCCAACAAAACCGATTGTGCCGCTCCCTGCTGAAATTGCATCAAGAGGTCGGTCTGAGACATACCGGTCATGTCCAAGTACTGCCCAAGGGACATACCCTGTTGGTCTAGGCGGTGGCCGAAAGTATGGATCTGGCTGTTGACTTCCTCTTTGATCAGGGAATCAGGAATCGTCTTTGGCTCGACGATGTTCAGAAATGCCGAGATCACGTGGTCGGGATACAACTGGCGAGCTTGGGCCCTGCGCATGTTGTCGAAAGATTTCTTCAGGTCGTCTTTCAACTCGCCAAGGGTTGTAAATTCAGACACGTCCGCCGCAAATTCGTCGTTCAAGTCGGGAAGTTTTACCTCCCTGACCGCTTTGAGGGTGACTTTCACTTGAGTAGCCGGCCCAGAATCGCCCTCGGCTGGTTGGCGCTCGAACTCCTTGGATTCGCCGACCAGCAGGCCTACGACGGCTTCGTCCACGTCGGCCGACACTTCGCCTTTGCCTACCCGGAAACCCAGGTCTACCGCTGAGTCGTCCCGTTGAGGCTCGCCCTGTTGGCTAACTTCGATATCGACGGTCACTTGGTCGCCCATCTGAACGCTACGAGTTACTTCAGCCGTCTCCGCCTGCTGCTCCCTCATCCGTTCGATAGCTAAACTGATGTCTTCCTCCGTACCATAGGTATGGACTGGGAGGTTTACCACCAAAGAATCGTAGCCCTGCACACTGACCTGCGGGCGAACAGCAACGGTCGCGATTACCGCAACATTGCCGGATTCTTCACCCTCGGCAATCGTGACTCGCGGCGGCTCGATGACGTCGAGGTCGTTGTCCAACACTGCCTGGCGGTAAAAAGAGTCAAGAGACTCCTCAATCGCCTCGAGTCTGATGGCCTTTAGACCGATCCGACTCTCGACAACCTTTTTGGGAGCCTTACCGGGCCTAAAGCCCGGTATCCGCACCTGTTTGGCCAACTTCCGGATAGATGATTCAATAAATGGAGCAAGCTCCTCCTCGTCGATCTCGATTCGGAGGTCTACTTGATTACCTTCAGACTTTTCAGCAGATGAGCGCATAGCGATCAACAAGCTTACAGAGCAAAGTGCATCCTTGAGCCGAAGAGTCCCTTTTCAGCAGAGTTAACCTTAATAATCTCTCCTGATCGCCAGAAGATCACCTTCAACTCACGAGCGGAATAGATCAGCCGGACCCGACAAGGAGTGGGAAAACCGTCACAAAAAACCGCGGATTCTCCAGTTTGGTTTTGCATATAACACACCCAGCAGTCGCCTAGGCAAAACACCTCTTAAAATCGTAATTCTCACGGCCAAAGTAGAAAGTGACCCTGTAGATCAGTAGCGATGATGGTCGCTCGATTTCAAGCTGGGCTGGCGACCAGTACTCAAAATTGACCCACAAATCACTACAAAACCCCTCGAAAGTCATAAAGAGTTCTGTTATGCCCCCATAACCGACGCATGGTTGCGACCTCAAAAGCAAATTTAAAAAACGGTAGGTCCTTTATACCCTATATGGTATGATCATTACTAATAGTTTGATCGATATCGATAGATTTATCGTATTTCTTATAGTTAACGGAGGATAACGGATGCTCAACAACTCCACTAGCGCTCCAACCATCCACGCAAGTGAAGTGGAAGACCATTTATCTCGTGGTTATCGGCTGCTCGACGTCAGAGAGCCCCACGAGTTTCAAGCTGGGCACATCAAAGGAGCCTTACACATTCCCCTCTCCAGGCTCGCAGAGGAGTTCCACAAGATAGTGCAAGAGCACAAATACGTGGTGGTTTGTCGAAGCGGAGCGCGTTCAAATGCCGTCACAGAGATGTTGTTGGGACAGGGCGTCGAAGCAGTCAACCTCTCTGGTGGCCTTCAAGGCTGGCTCTCCCATGGGAACCACCTCACAGACGCGTCGGGCGGTCGCGGAAGTCTCCAGTAGTTTTACACCTTCCGAAATCTTAGCAAATCTCGAATTGCCTGGCCGGGCAACTTCCCAAAGAGGCCGAACTGTATCGGCGCCCAAGACGCTAACGGGCCTAGAACAGCGCAAACACATCCTTGGGCCAATCTGAACAAAACGAACCATAGGCTCCGATTTCAGCATCGGCACTGAGTGCTACCTAAGCTTGCTGAGCAGCTTCTTTACCTCTTCGACGCTGTAACCCGCCTCTTTCGCCTCCTGAGGAAACTCGATGCAGTATGTCAACTGAGAAGTAACTAGACCAAATGCCGCCTGTTCAAGCGCATGAGACACTGCAGCGAACTGAGTGACTACATCTTTACAGTCTCGCCCCTCCGTAATCATCTTTTTGATTCCCCGAATCTGTCCTTCGATGCGAGAGAGCCGCTTTTGAACAGCTTCGAGGTCGGAGCCTTGAAATGGCGACTTATGGTCCCGGACTTTGCCGTCGTCTACCAACGAGTCAGACAAGATAACCCCTTCAGCCATGTGATCGGTGGCAGCATCACGGTTAGTCTTCATTCTGCCTACCTCCAAAATATACCCAGCACCCGTATTTTGAGCACATTCTAATTGCCTTTCGGACCGATACCCCCTAGGGCACCAAGAACGTCACAAGTCGGAGCAACGACACTCGCCAACCATTGCCATCCCCCGAGTATCGAAGTATCAGTTGCTCTAGTTTCGCCCAGACTCAACAGGACACAAACCTAAATGTTTAACCGGACTTTTGTGCCAAGATGAATTCGGCAAGTCTGTGATCGCTTCCAAACTGAAGGTTGCGCCGAGATCCTCGTCCGATCCATGCCTTTTAGAAGGCTGAGCCGAGCAA
>JAKBHQ010000310.1 GCA_021836665.1 Thermoplasmata archaeon | reverse complement strand
CCGATCGCAAGCGGTTGTTGACATCGTGGCTTCGCTCCCCACACTCCAAGCTGTGGTGAAGGTCGATTACCTGTCGGGATTCGAAAGTGTTTCACTCGACGGCGTGGGCAACTATGCGTGGGATAGCTTCGGTGATCCGGACGCTTTGCTCAGCTTTACCCGAGTGGAATTTTCCTCCCCTCTTTGGATTCTTTACTCCTCAGGCACAACGGGCCTTCCTAAGGCGATAGTCCACTCTCATGGTGGAATCACCTTGGAATTGGTAAAGAACCTAGCGATCCAGCATGACTTGGGCCCCGGAAAGCGTTTCTTCTGGTACGCAACCACCGGATGGATGATGTGGAACTATCTAATAGGTGGTCTGCTGGTTTCATGCGACATTGTGCTTTACGACGGGAACCCGTCCTTCCCTGACATGGGCGTGCTTTGGGAATTGGCCGACAAGTACGGGATTACCACCTTTGGAATCTCGGCGCCATTTGTGTCGGGTTGCATCAAGAGTGGTTTGGATGTCTCGTCTAGATTTGAACTTTCCAAACTCGAAGCCGTGGGTTCAACGGGTGCGCCGCTATCCTTAGATGGCTTCGCTTGGCTCGTGGATCAGCTTCCGGCGGGTACGCAGATTGTTTCCGCTAGCGGTGGAACTGACGTGTGCACGGCCTTTTTAGCGTCATCTCCCATGACTCCCACTTACGCTGGAAAACTATCCGCCCGTACTTTGGGGTCGGATATTAGGGCTTATTCGTCAGACGGACTTCCATTAATCGGTGAAGTTGGCGAGCTCGTTTTGGCTAGCCCCCTCCCATCAATGCCCAAGATGTTTTGGGCTGATCCAACTGGCTCTAAGCTACACGCCGCCTACTTTGACACCTACCCTGGCGTCTGGCGGCACGGAGATTGGATTCGATTTGACCAAGACGGATCTTCGGTGATCTTTGGGAGATCCGATTCCACCCTAAATAGGGATGGCGTGAGGATGGGGACTTCAGAGTTCTATCGTGTTCTCGAAGCAAACCCCGCTGTTCTCGACTCGCTGGTAATCGACACTTCATCTTTGGATTCGGCGGGAGAACTCGTTGGATTTGTCGTCCTTGTCGGGAATAAGGTTCTCGATGACGAACTCGTTGGAGAATTGAAGTCCTCCATTAGGAGGGAACTTTCACCTCGCCACGTGCCAAATCGGTTCATCCAGGTTAAGGAGATTCCTAGAACCCTAAATGGAAAGAAACTCGAAGTGCCAATCAGGAGGTTGTTGCTTGGTGAAGAACTCTCCAAGGTGGCTTCGATGGGTTCATTGGCCAATCCTGACTCGCTGATGGAGGTTTACCAAGCTGCACAAAGAAAGGGAAGTTAGTTCTTGTTCTCCTGCAAAAAGCCATCGTAGATGGCTAGCAGCGCTGACTTCTGCGCTGGAGAGAGTCTCGGATCAGACTCTATCGTTAGTCGAGTTGACTGCTTAGGTTGCGTAGCCTCGTCTTCGTCAAGGACTTCGTCACCCTCCAAGATCCCTGCTTGAGCGAGTAGAGATTCGGCAGACATGTTCAGGGCATTTGCGATCGACCTGATTACCCTTACGGAAGGTTCATGTAGGCCACGCTCGATTTGAGATAGGTAGGGATTGGAGATGTTGGTCTTTTCTGCAAGCTCCCTCAAAGAGAGCTGGGCGAGCTTGCGCTGACTCCGAATGAACTGGCCCATGACCTCGAACTGAGTTTTCCAGGTCTCTTCGCTGCCCATCGAATGTAACTCCTGTCCAAAAAATATGCGGAATAAAACCCTAGCCTTTTACTGAATCTATACCTGTACAGATAAGGAAGGGACCAAAGCAAGGGAACCCCTGGTTATGTCCCAGGGGTTCCCTCTTAATAGACGGACCCGGAGGGGGGGTCTGAGTCCGTCTAGAGCTATGTGACGCTCCCTTGGAAGGAGCCCAAGTCAACGGCCCTTATTGCTAAATGTTTAGGCGTTGGGTGCGGAAGCGGCAACAATATTCAAAGCGAATTCCTTCTGCGCCTCGAGAACCCGAGCAGCAAAAGCGAATGCATTGTCTACTACTTCATTTGCCTTGGGGAGCTTCTCAGCGAAAGGAAGTTCTGGAACTTCTGGAGCGTTCGGCACAACGGCCTTGACGGACTCGGTGTAGCCTTTGATAACCTTTACAACTGAGTCTTGAGCAAGCTTCATGTTGTCGATAGCCTGATCTTGTGCGGTCTTGAATGTATCGGAAAGTGCCATTTGGTTTCTCCTTCTTAGGTCTTCGCCTTTGCGGCTAAGTTCTTATTGCTAAGTATAGCTAGCAGAATCGGAAAGTGCTAACAAAATATAGCAATTTGCAAGATATTTTTTGCACAGACTTACTAGCAGGTGGTTTGTCGAGGGACATAGAAGAATTTATTTGCAAGAAGCACTGTATAAGTGAACCTCCCCGCCATCACGGGCGCTTTTCTGGCTTTGCCGCTTGCTTGGCGTGATCTGGCATCGCCCCCGCTAGGTGGCTTTGATTAACCTATCGAGCACTAACGAATCGGAGCGCTGGACTAGGTCGCTTCTTAGTGCTCCATTTTATTTGTGACATGCGAGTTTAGTCTTTCCGACCAGGTAAAGAAAGGGGGGTTTGGATAGCAGGGTATGCAATTTGGTTCAAGGAGTGCTAGAAAATAGGTATGTTCAAGGCACTAGTAGTTTCCGAGTTGGATGGTTCAGTCACATCTGAAGTCAAGCAGCTAGAAGAATCTGATCTCCCAGAGGGTGATTTAACTATCAGGGTAGAGAATTCGACCCTCAACTATAAAGATGGAATGGTCGTCAAAGGCCTTGGAAGGCTGGTGAGGACCTACCCACACGTGCCGGGAGTCGATATGGCTGGCCGGGTGGTTGAGTCGCAAAATCCGGCTTTTCGAGCCGGAGATGGCGTGTTGGTGACCGGGTTTCGAGTTGGGGAGGCTTTCTGGGGCGGCTATACACAGTT